>PLTJ01000057.1 GCA_003164455.1 Acetobacteraceae bacterium | reverse complement strand
TGCCGGTGGTCGTGGCCGAGGAGGCCATCGCCGATCGCCTGGTCGAACTCCTTCTCGCCGAGGCGAAGAAGGTGAACCTCGGCAAGGCCTACGACCCGAAGACGGGCATGGGGCCGGTGGTCAACCAGGGCCACAAGGACTTCATCCTCAACTGGATTGAGACCGGCATCAAGGAGGGCGCGAAGCTCATCCTCGATGGCCGCAACCCGCAGGTTCCCGCCGGCTGTGAGAAAGGCTTCTTCGTCGGGCCGACCATCTTCGATCACGTGACCGAGGACATGACGGTCGGGCGCGAGGAGGTCTTCGGGCCGGTGCTCTGCATCAAGCGCGTGCCCGACTTCGAGGCCGGACTGGCGATCATGAACCGCAACCCGTTCGCCAACGGCTCGGTGATCTTCACCGAGAGCGGCCACTTCGCGCGCGAGTTTGCCTATCGCACCGACGGCGGCATGGTCGGCGTCAATGTCGGCATCCCCGTGCCGCTCGGCATCTTCGGCTTCACCGGCCACAAGGAATCGTTCTTCGGCGACCTGCACGCCATGGGCCGCGACGGCTTCATCTTCTTCACCGAGAGCAAGAACGTCACCACCACCTGGTTCACCGGCAAAAAGATCCCGGCCAAGGTCTCGACCTGGGACGGCACCATGACCCGGTGACGGATGGACGAGGACGGGCGGCGCGAGCGGCGCCGCCCGCCGCTACCCTACCCGGACGAGGAACTTCCTTCCCGGCGCAGCGTGGATTTCGAGGGTTGAACTGATGTCACTAACTCTGCTCGATGTGTCGGAACTCGAGGCGAAGGCGAAGGCCATCCGCCGCCTCATCCTTCAGACCACGCATCATGCCGGCATGGGCCACACGGGCGGCTCTCTGTCGGAGGCCGACATCCTGACCGCCTTGTTCTTCCGGGTGATGCGCAACCGCGACACCGCCAACCAGCGGGTCGATCGTGACCGCTTCATCCTGTCGAAGGGGCACGCGACACCCGGGTACTATTCGACACTGGCGCTGCGCGGCTACTTCCCCGTTGCCACGCTCGACACGTTCGATTCCCTGGGCAGCATCCTCCAGGGCCACCCCGACATGCACATGACGCCGGGCGTCGAAATGTCTTCCGGGTCGCTCGGCCAGGGACTGTCCTGCGCCATCGGCATCCAGTTGGCCGCGGTGCGCGATCCGGCGATGTCCGGCGTCCGGACGTTCGTGCTGATGGGCGACGGCGAGATCCAGGAGGGCCAGGTCTGGGAGGCGGCGCTCTATGCCGGCGCCCGCAAGGTCCGCGGCCTCGTCGGCATCATCGACATGAACGGCGTTCAATGCACCTCGACAACCGATGAGTCGGTTCCGCTCGAACCGATCGCCGATAAGTGGCGGGCCTTCGGCTGGACGGTACTCGACGTCGACGGCCACGCCATGTTGCCGCTCGTCGAGGCGCTGGAGGAGGCGCGCGCGCGCTCCGCGGATGGGCCGGTGGTGGTCGTCGCCCGGACCATCAAGGGCAAGGGCGTGTCGTTCATGGAAGGCCGGCACGAATGGCACGGGAAGGCGCCGAATGACAAGGAATTCGAGCTGGCGATGAAGGAGATCGGCGCATGAAAAAGGGAGACAGGATTGCCCATCGGACTGCCTTCGGACAGGCGCTGGTCGAGATGGCCGACAGGTACCCGAAGATGGTGGTGTTCGACGCCGATGTCTGCATCTCCACCCAGACGGTCGGCTTCAAGAAGGCCTATCCCGATCGCTTCTACGAGATGGGGATCGCCGAGGCCAACATGGTCGGCGCCGCCGCCGGCATGGCCCTGTGCGGCTTCACGCCGTGGGTGTCGACCTTCGCCGTGTTCCTGGCCAAGCGCGCCCTGGATCAGGTGCGTGTCTCGGTCGCGCATGCCAACCTGCCGGTGAAGCTCAACGGGGCCTATGGCGGCCTGCCGACCGGCCGGTGTGGAGCGACACATTCCTCGGTCGAGGATCTGGCGATCATGCGGGCGATGCCGAACATGACGGTGCTGTGCCCGGCCGATGCGGTTGAGACGATCGCGATGACCGATCTCGCCATGACGATCGACGGACCGGTCTATCTGCGCACCGTGCGCTGCGAAGTGCCGGTGATCTTCGATCCGTCGTGGCGACCGACCATCGGCAAGGCGGCCAGGCTCTCGGACGGCAACGACCTCGCTATCTGCTCGGAGGGCATGATGACGCCGGTGGCGCTCGCCGCGGTGAAGGCGCTGGCCGAGCATGGCATCCGGGCGCGGCTTCTGCACTACGGCACGATCAAGCCGTTCGACCANNTCGGCGGGGCGGTCTGCGAGGCGCTTGCCTATGACGCGCCCTGCATCGTCAAGCGGATCGGCTTCCCCGACATCTTCATGGAATCCGGCGACGACGACCTGATCTTCGCAAGCTTCGGCATGGACGTCGACGGCATCGTCCGCCACGCCGAAGAACTCTTGTCCCGCAAGACAATGCGCAACTGATTTTCGGGAGACCTCCAATGCGAATTGCAGTCATCAACGAAACGAGCTCGGCCGACCGCAATGCCGACGTGGTCAAGGCGCTCGATGGCCGTGGCCACGAGATCATCAACTGCGGCATGAAGAAGAACGGCGAACCGCCCGAACTGTCCTACGTCCATACCGGTCTGCTTGCCGGCTTGCTGCTCGGCACCGGCCGGGTCGACCTGGTGGTCGGCGGCTGCGGCACCGGCGTCGGCTTCCCCGTCGCCGCGATGCAAATGCCGGGCGTCGTCTGCGGCTTGCTTCAGTCGCCGCTCGACGCTTTTCTGTTCTCGCAGATCAACGGCGGCAACTGCATCAGCCTGGCCCTCAACTACCGCTATGGCTGGGCGGCGGACCGGAACGTGTCGCTGATCCTCGACCAGTTCTTTGCCCTGGCGAGCGGCGGCGGCTACCCGGCCCACCGCCGCGAACCGCAGGCCCAGGCGCGCGGGGTGCTGGCGGCGGTGTCGCGGGCGGCACACCGCGATCTCGGCGCGATCATCGACGCGCTGCCTGCCGAGGCGCTGCTGCCGGCGATCAACTACCCTGGCATCCGCGAGCTGCTGCTCACCGGCAGCCCGCTCGATCCGTCCGTCGCCGCGGCGCTCGACCGCCGCTGGAAAGTCGCGGCGTGATGCGTTGGGCGTCTGCGATGACCTGATCGTCGAACGCGATGCCGGGCAGCCCTATGCGGCGTCGGGCGGCCCGCTTTCGCTGGTGCTGCCGGCGCCCGTGGAGATGATCGAGCCGACCGGGGCCGAGACGATCGTGCTGTTGCGTCTGGGCGGCGAGAGGGTGCTCGGGCGCAGCTCGCCCGACGTCAGGCCGGCGGCCGGGGCGCCGTGGCGCTTCGCCGTCGATACCGGCAAGATCTGTCTGTTCGACCCGACGACCGGGAACCTGATTCCGTAAGCCGCGTCGACGGCTGCTTCAGAACGAACCGCCGTCCACGATCCAGTTCTGCGCCGAGCACATCCGCGAATCGTCGGCCGCCAGCCACAGCACCATGCGGGCAATGTCCGGCACATGCAGTTGTTGGTTCAGGCACTGTTCCTTCAGCCGGGCGGCCAGGTACTCCGGCGTGTGTTTCACCAACTGCCGCTCGGTTATGACCTGGCCCGGGATGACGCAGTTGACCCTGATGTTGTCGGCCCCCAGCTCACGGGCCAGGCCGCGCGTCATGCCCTCGATGGCGGCCTTGCTGGTGGTGTAGCCCGGCATGCCACTCCGCATCTTGTGCCAGGAAGCCGAGCCGAGATTGATGATCGACCCGCCGCCCAGGCCCCGCATCATCGGCGCAATAGCCTGGATGGCGAAGAAGTGGTGCCGCAGGTTCACGGCTATCTGGTCGTCCCAGAATTCCACCGTCACCTTCTGCCAGGCCTGGTTCTGGGCATGGGCGGCGTTGTTGACCAGCACGGAAAATGGCGCGACGGTATGCGCCGCCTCGGCAATCGCGGTCTGCAACGCGGCAATGTCGCGCAGGTCGCAATGGACAAAGTACGGCACCGGATGTCCGGCCGCTCCGATGCGCGCGCACAAGGCTCGGGCCGGTTCGTCCTGGATGTCCACGAAGGCGACACGGGCGCCCTGGGCGGCGAAGTGCTCGACGATCGCCTCGCCGATGCTGGTCGCCCCCCCGGTGACGAACACGGCCCGCCCGCGCAGGCTCGGATAGACGGCGTCTTCGGCGTTCATGTGGCAACCTCCCTGTCCAGTCCATCATGGTTTGGCAGCGACCTGACCCCGGCAACAGGCCGCATCATCGCTGCTGGCGTTTGCGGCGCGCTCGGCCGCCAGCCGGACCAGGCGAAATTCGCCGAGCGTCGAAAAGGGCGGCTTCTCCAGCAGGACATGCTTGCCCGCCGCGATCACGTCCAACGCGATGCGGCACCGCACATCGGGTAGGGTGCAGATGGCAACCACCTCGTCCTGGGACCGCACAGCTAAACAAGCCGTTCGGTGGGCAAACGCCGCAAGGCAGGGTCGGGCTTGAAGGTCGGTTCCGGAAGACCAGGCACGTCCACTGGCATCGCCAGAATGCCGCCGGCCCATGGTTGTAGCGCCAGCTCATCCGGCCCCAGATTGGCACGACCGGTCGTGATGTAGAGCGTTCGATAGTCCGGGCCGCCGAATGCAACCATGGTTGCGTTGTCCACCGGCATCGGAATCTCCCGGTCGATGGTTCCGTCCGGACAATAGCGAACGATCCGCCGGCCCATGAATCGCGCGCTCCAGTAGCAGCCTTCGGCATCCACGGCGGCGCCATCTGGCAGGCCTTCACCCCGCGCAACGGTGGCGAAGATGCGCCGGTTGGCGATACTGCCGGTGGCTGGTTCGTAATCGAACGCCCAAACGACTGGTCCGCGACTGTCGGCGTAGTACAGGACGCGGTTGTCCGGCGAGAAAGCGATGCCATTGGAAGCGATCACGCCGCCCGCCATCCGCGTCGCGCTTCCGTCGCCCGACAGGCGGAACAGTTCGGCGTTCTGTCTGGTCCGCGGTTCGTGCAGCGTGGCCGCCCAGAAGAACCGACCGGAACGATCACAGCGGCCGTCATTGAGGTGAACATCGAGGTTGGCCTGGAAAGGTCTGGCCAGCCGCGTGAGGGTTCCGGCCTGCAGGTCGATCAGCGCAAAGCCGCTGTGCAAAGCGGCGACCAGCCCACCGCCGTCGCACAGGGCGAAGCTGGCGACCTTCTCCTTCACTGGCCAGGTCCGTACCTCGCCGCTCTGCGTGTCGAGGCGATGGAGTTTGAACCCGTGGATCTCCGTCCAGTAGAGCGCCTGTTCCGCTTCGCACCACACCGGGCTTTCCGCGATGCGTGCCGTGCCCGCCAGTACTAGATCGATCCCACTCATGCGCCCCTCCACTCGTCCAACTGGGATTCGCCGCGCCCGATCAATTCGGCGAAACGGTCGTAGATGCGTGGATATTCCAGGTTCTCCTCGTCGACAAGAACGGTCCCGTCGACTTCGAGTCGCCGCCCGCTGTTCGGTATCCACATCGGTGCTGTTCGCCAACGGCACACTTGCCATGGTTATAAACGGCGACTGGAAGATTCCTACGATGACAGCCGCGATCGGCGACCGCTTCAAGTGGAGCGTCACCTTCCCGCCGCGCGACAAGACAACGGCGGCCGATGTCGGCGGCTCCTGCTGCACCGCCCGGAATATCGTCAGCTACACAAAGAGCGTGATCTAGGCTAAGACGACGGCAACATGGCGGCGGCGCAGGATGGCATCGTGCGCGATGCTGCCCCGCCTGCCGGCGATCGTCGGAACGGACCACCGTGGGACGGTGGCTGATGTTTTGGGGAGTTGCCAGATGACGACCGCGCAGGACCCGATTCAACCGCAACCGGCCGCGATCAGGGTATCGATGCTGATCGGCGGCGAATGGGTCGCGGGCGATGCAACCTACGACGTCTTCGACCCCTATCGCGGTTCGCTGGTTGCCACGGCCCCGTGCTCCGACCACGACGATCTTGACCGCGCCCTCTCGGCGGCCGTCAAGGCAAAGGCCGCCGCGGCCAGGATGCCGGCGACCGAACGGGCGAAGCTGCTGCGCCGGGTCGCCGAACGCCTGCTGGCGCGCAAGCCCGACATTGGCGAAACGATGAGCCGGGAAACCGGCAAGGCGATCAAGGACAGCCTCGCCGAACTCGACCGGTCCATCGACACCCTCAATCTCTCCGCCGAGGAAGCCGTCCGCATCGAAGGCGAGCACGTTCCTCTCGATGCCTCGCCCATGGGTTTCGGCAAGATCGCGTTGCTGCTGCGCTTCCCGGTCGGCGTCGTCGCGGCGATCACGCCCTTCAACGCGCCGCTGAACCTGGCCTGCCACAAGATCGGACCGGCGCTCGCGGCGGGCAATGTGGTGGTACTGAAGGCGCCCCCGCAATGCCCAGGCGTCATCCACAAGCTCATCGAATGCTTCGTCGACGCCGGCACCCCGCCCGGTTTCCTCAACGTGCTCTACGGCGCCGACATCGGCCCGGCGCTGGTGCGCGACCAGCGGGCCGAGTTCATCACCTTCACCGGTTCCACGCGCGCCGGCGCCGAGATCCGGGCCGCCGCGGGCCTGCGGCGCGTCGCGCTGGAGCTCGGCGGCATCGGTCCCACCATCGTGCACGACGACGCCGCCATCGCCGAGGCGGCGCCGCTGTGCGCGCGCAACGCCATGCGGCTGGCCGGCCAAAGCTGTATTTCGGTGCAGAACGTCTACGTGCACGAGAACATATTCCACAGCTTCATGGAAAAGCTCGCCGCCACCGTCGCCACCATGAAGCTCGGCGATCCGCTCGATCCAGCCACCGACATCGGCACGGTCATCGACCAGGCCGCCGCCGAGCGCATCGACCGCTCGGTGCAGGCGGCGCTCGCCGCGGGCGCCACCGCCATAACCGGGGGCCACCGACAGGGCGCGGTCTACGAGCCCACGATCCTGACCGATGTCGTCCCCGACATGCCGGTGGTTTGCGAGGAGATCTTCGGCCCGGTGATGACGGTCCGGCCGTATGCCGACATCGACCCGGTCATCGCCGAGATCAGCGAGCGACGGCTCGGCCTGCAGGGCGGCATCTTCACCAAATCCCTGGAACTGGCACTGAAGGTGGCGCGGACGATGCGTGTCGGCGGCATCATTATCAACGGCACTTCGACCTTCCGCACCGACCAGCTCCCCTATGGCGGTGTCAAGGACAGCGGCATCGGCCGCGAAGGTCCGCGCTACGCCATTCGCGAGATGACCGAGGAACGGCTTATCGTGTTCAATCTCTGACGGGGCAGCAACGCGCGGGCCACCGAGGGTCCGCGCCGTGGGGGGGCAAGGCTTGCCGCCGGCACGTCTCTCAGGTTTTCAGCGAGGCCGCCAGTACCGGCTTGAACGCCTCGGTGCCTCGCCGATGCTGCCGATGCCGGGCGCGCTGTCGAAGGTCGGGCACATCGAGGAACATCAGCACCCGCAACCCCGCCCGCGCGAGCACGGACAAGGTGTCGGTCGAGCCGGTCAGGTCATCGCCGGAGAAGCCGATCAGGCGCCATCAGTCTGCGAGCGCCGTCAGGTCGGGGAAGGGCCGCACGGGGTCGCTGCCGTCCCAGCCCTGCGAGGCCTCTCGGATGAGGCGGAACATCCGCCCCTTCGGCCCCACCGTTTCGGAAAGTTCCAACACGCTGCCCGGATTCAGCTCGGTGTCGAAGTAGCAATAGCGGCCGTGCGGGCCGATGTCGCCCGACATCACGGGAAAGAGCCCGGCCGCGGCGGCACGCGCCATGACGCCGTCGTAGTCTTCCGTCCAGTACGCCACGTGCTGCAGCCCAAGCTTTCCGGCGAGCACGAAGTCGCGGTAGATCGACGGCGCGTCGTTGCGCTGCTGGATGAGCTCGATCTGAAGCGGCCCCGAATTGGCCAGCGCCACCGACAGCACCATGGCGGAGGGCTCGCCCCGGTAGCGGAAATTCTGCACCGGGACGCTCGGCGTGTAGAACCAGGGCCCGACGCCGAGCACCGTCGCCCAATGGTGCATCGCCGCCTCGATATCCGCCACCACGAAGCCAAGCTGGCGAATCTCTCCGAAAATCATGCTCATCGACGTCCCTTCCCGTGTATCCGACGCAAGCCGGCGCCGGTGCCGGTCTGGATGATATATCATTGGATATATTACCCGTCCTGTATCGCGACAAGCGACGGGGCGCAGGCGCGGCGGGCAGAAGGATGCGAGGGTGTTCAGTTTCGAGGACAGGCTGTGGGTGCTGATGTTCGGCCATGTCGCCGACGCCCTGCTGCTACCGGTCGGCGTGTTGATCGCCATCCTGGTCAGCGTGCACGTGCTGCTGAACGACCGCGACGTCGGCAGCTCGATGGGCTGGATGGGGCTGGCCTGGCTATCGCCGTTCGTCGGCGGGCTGCTTTATGTTCTGTTCGGTATCAACCGCGTCACCCGCCGCGCCCGCGTGCTGCGCCAG
>PLTJ01000251.1 GCA_003164455.1 Acetobacteraceae bacterium | reverse complement strand
GTGCGCGAGACGGTGCCGGACGGCGTGATCGACCGCGCCGACGAGATCGCGGTGGTGGACATCACCCCCGACGACCTGATGCAGCGGCTGCGCGAGGGCAAGGTGTATGTGCCGCGCACCGCGACGCGGGCGCTGAGCCACTATTTTTCGCCGGGCAACCTGACCGCGCTGCGCGAGTTGGCGCTGCGGCGCACCGCCCAGCGGGTGGACGCGCAACTGCTCGACCACATGCAGGCGCATGCCATCACCGGGCCCTGGCCGGCCGGCGAGCGGGTGCTGGTGTGCATCACCGGGGCGGGCGGCGGGGCGGCGCTGGTGCGCTATGCCCGCCGCCTGGCCGAGCGGCTGCGCGCTCCGTGGACGGCGCTCTATGTGGAGAGGCCTGCCCGCGCCGGCCTGTCCGAAGCAAACTCCGAGGCGGCGCGCGACCGCACCGTCGATGCCATGCGCATGGCCGAGCGGCTGGGTGCCGAGGTGGTGACCATCCCCGGCCGCGATGTGCCGGGCGACATCCTCACCTATGCGCGCGAGCACAATATTTCCCATGTGGTGGTGGGCAACGCGCCCCGGCGCGGCCTGTTGGCCGGGTTGCGGGGCAACATCACCACCGCGCTGATCGCCCGCGCCGGCGACATCCCGATCCATGTGATTGGCGGCGTCGGCCGTGCCGGGCTCGGCGCGAAACCGCCGCCAGCGCCCTGGGAGCCGCGGCCCGGGCCGTATCTCGCCACCACCGCCATCGTGCTGGCGGCGCTGCTGATCGGGCTGGCGCTGAAGCAGGAACTGGCGGTCAACAGCGTGTCGCTGGTGTTCCTCACCGCGGTGCTGGTTTCGGCTGCCGCCTACGGATTATGGCCGTCGCTGTGGGCCTGCCTGATCAGCGTGGTGGCCTACAACTTCTTCTTCCTGCCGCCGCTCTACACGCTGGTCATCGCCGACCCCGAGAACGTGGTGGCGCTGTTCTTCTTCCTGGTCACCGCGCTGATCGCTGGCAACCTGGCGGCCGGCATGCGCGCGCAGGCGCTGGCGGCGCGCGGGCGGGCGCGCACCACCGAGGAACTCTATGGCTTCAGTCGCAAGCTGGCCGGCATCCTCGAGATGGACGACCTGCTCTGGGCCACCGCCTATCAGGTCGCCACCATGCTGAAGGTGCGGGTGGTGCTGCTGCTGCCCGCGGGCGAGACGATCGAGGTGCGCGCCGGCTACCCGCCCGAGGATGAACTCGACGAGGCCGACCTGGCCGCCGCGCTGTGGTGCTGGAAGAACAACAGCGAGGCCGGCCGCGGCGCCGACACGCTGCCCGGCGCGCGCCGCCTGTTCCTGCCGCTGCGCACCGCCCGCGGTCCGGTGGGCGTGCTCGGCATCGACCGCGAGGGAGCGCCGACCCAGAGCACCCGCCCGCTGCTCGACCCCGACCAGCGCCGCCTGCTCGACGCGCTGGGCGACCAGGCCGCGGTGGCGATCGAGCGGGTGAACCTCGCCGCCGACGTCGACCGCAGCCGCCTGCTGGCCGAAACCGAGCGGCTGCGTTCGGCGCTGCTGACCTCCATTTCGCACGATCTGCGCACGCCGCTCGCCTCCATTCTCGGCGCCGCGAGTGGGCTGGAAAGCTATCATGCGCTGCTGGATGACGCCGGCCGGCACGATCTGCTGTTCACCATCCGCGAAGAGGCCGAGCGGCTGAACCGCTTCGTCGGCAACCTGCTCGACATGACGCGGCTGGAATCCGGTGCGCTGGCGCCAAAGCTGGAGGCGGCCGACCTCGGTGAGATGCTCGGCGCCGCGCTGGCCCGGGCCGGGCGCGTGCTGACCGGGCATCGGGTGGAGATGGACCTCGCCCCCGACCTGCCGTTGCTGCGCATCGATGCCGTGCTGTTCGAGCAGGTGCTGTTCAACCTGCTCGACAACGCGTCGAAATACGCCCCCGAGGGCAGCACCGTGCGGCTGCGCGCTTGGCATGAGGCGGAGCCGGGCACGGCGGGGGTGGTGCGGCTGCAAGTGATCGACGAGGGACCCGGACTGCCGGAGGACGCGCTCGAACGGATCTTCGACAAGTTCCACCGCATCCCCAGCGGCGACCGCCAGCGCGCCGGCACCGGACTGGGGCTGGCGATCTGCCGCGGTTTCATCGAGGCGATGGGCGGCACCGTGACCGCCACCAACCGGCACGACCGCTCCGGGGCGGTGTTCACGGTGACCCTGCCGGTGCCCCGGCCCGAGACGGCGCCGCCGCCGTGACCAGCCCCTGCGTGCTGATCGTCGATGACGAGCCGCCGATCCGGCGCCTGCTGCGCACCAGCCTGAACGCGCAGGGCTACCGTACGCTGGAAGCCGCCACCGCCGCCGAGGCCTTCACCCGCATCGCCGCCGACGGGCCGGACGTGGTCATTCTCGATCTCGGCCTGCCCGACCGCGATGGACTGGAGGTGATCCGCATCGTGCGCGCCACCAGCGCCGTGCCGATCGTGGTGCTGACCTCGCGTGAAGCCGAGCACGCCAAGGTGGCGGCGCTCGACCTGGGGGCGGACGACTATGTGACGAAGCCCTTCGGCATGGACGAACTGATGGCCCGGCTGCGCACCGCGCTGCGCCACCGGCTGGCCCGGGAAGGCGCGGTGCCGGTGTTTACCAGCGGCGACCTGGAGGTCGATCTGGTGCGCCGCTACGTCCGGGTGGCCGGCGCCGAGGTGAAACTGTCGCCGCGCGAGTGGGATATCCTGGTCTTGCTGGTGGCCCATGCCGGCCGCGTGCTGACCCATCGGTTCATTCTCGGCCGCCTGTGGGGGGCGGGGGGCGACGTGCAGCAGCTTCGGGTGTATGTGCGTCAGATCCGCCAGAAGATCGAGGCCGACCCCGAGCGGCCCCGCCACATTCTTACCGAGACCGGCGTGGGTTACCGCCTCGCCGAGCAAGAGACGCCGCCATGACGCTCGACGAGCTGATTCCGCCGACCCACGTTCTCGACCGCCTGCGCGCGGCCGACAAAGCCTCGCTGCTGGGCGCGCTGGCGCGGGCGGCGGGCGAGGCGCTTGCCCTGCCGCCGGCCGACATCGCCGTGGCGCTGGCCGCCCGCGAGGCGCTCGGTTCCACCGGCACCGGCGGCGGCATCGCGGTGCCGCATGCGCGCATCGGATCGCTGGCCGCGCCGTCGGGGTTCTTTGCCCGGCTGGACCGGCCGGTCGCCTTCGACTC
Source organism: Acetobacteraceae bacterium (assembly GCA_003164455.1). GTDB lineage: Bacteria > Pseudomonadota > Alphaproteobacteria > Acetobacterales > Acetobacteraceae > Rhodovastum. The sequence goes on along the minus strand of PLTJ01000251.1, from coordinate 111 downwards.
GGTGGACGGGCAGCCCGTCGATCTGGTGTTCCTGCTGCTCAGCCCGGCGGCGGACGCCGAGCACCTGCGCGCGCTCGCCGCGGTGTCGCGGCGGCTGCGCACGCCGGGGGT
>PLTJ01000083.1 GCA_003164455.1 Acetobacteraceae bacterium | reverse complement strand
CGATCAGCACCACCCAGCGCCAGCCATCGAACCCAAAGGGTTTGTACGGAACGAGCAGCCAGCCCAGCAGCGCCACGATCGGCACCGCGCAGAAGGTGACGAACTGGTTGGCGGCGAAGGCGCGACCGCGTTCACGCGCCGGAATCAGTTCCGAGATGTAGGCGTCGATCGTCACCAGCTCCATGCCGAGCGCGATGCCGGCGATGAAGCGCCACAGGTCGGCGCCGAAGCCGCTGGCCTGCACGGACAGGATCAGGGTCGCGATGGAATAGCCAACCAGCGACCAGACGAAGATGGCACGCCTGCCGAACTTGTCCGCGGCCGAGCCGAAGACGATGGCGCCGACGAACAGGCCGGCGAAGGTGGCGAACACGAACGTGCCGGCGCCGGCCACGCCGAACCGTGCCAGCCCCCCGAAGATGCCGAGAGACTCCGGCGTGAACAGCCCGGAGCCCCCCATTCCGGGAATCACGTAAGCCGTGAAGAAGAGATCGTAGAACTCGAACATCCCGCCGAGCGACAGCAGCAGAACCATGATCCAGACGTAGCGGGATGGCGGCAGCCGATCCAGCCGGGCGGAGATTTCCGCCGCGTTGCCGGCGGTACGTGCCGATCCTGTCGTTGCAGCATTCATTTCACGCTTCCCATTTTGACGAAATGCATCTTGTTTTTTTGGCCGGGCCTGCTGGCCGGCACTTGCGCCGGCCCCGTTCGGACATGCGTCCAGCGCGTCCGCAGAGCTGTTCAGGCGGTGATCGCTGCGGCTGACATGGCCCTCCTGGGCTGCCACCGTATCGCCCGGAATCGCCCGGAAGGCAGCGGCAACAGAGTCGTTCCTGAAAGGTTAACGCCGGATCGGAGCTCCCCGCAACGGTCATATGGCCGCAAACGACCCGGCACGCTTGCACGGGGGCGCGCGACGTCGAATACTTGCCGCATGCCCCGCTCAGGTGGCTCCCGGTGAACGTTCACGTGCCCTCGCCCGCCCGCCTCGGCATCGAGGTGGTGCACGATCTGGTGTGTCCCTGGTGCTATCTGGGTCTGCGCCGGCTGATGCGCACGCTGCGCCGGCGGCCGGACCTGCTGACCGAGATCGCCTGGCGGCCGTTTCTGCTGAACCCGGACATGCCGCGCGCCGGTATGCCGCGCGCCGACTACGTGGTGCGCAAGTTCGGCGGCGAAGAGCGCGCACGGCGCCTCTATACCTCGATCACGACGATCGGCCGGATGGAGGGGGTGCAATTCCGCTTCGACCGCATCCGCCGCACCCCCTCGTCGGTGGATGCGCACCGGCTGGTGAGCCGGGCCGCGGCCTATGGACGCGCGACAGAGGTGGTGGAAGCGTTGTACGCGGCGCATTTCACCGACGGGCGCGACATCGGCGACATCCACGTGCTGACCGACGTCGCGGTGGCCTGCGGGCTGGACGGGCCGGCAACGCGCGACTTCCTGGCAAGCGACGCGGAGGTCGACGCGGTGCATGGCGACAACCTGCGCGCCCACCGGCTGGGCATCAACGGGGTGCCGTGCTTCGTCATCGACGGCCGGCACGCCATCGCCGGCGCGCAGGAACCGGAAGTGATCGAGCGCCTGCTGGACGTGGCGGTGGTGGAGGCCCTGGAGGCGTAGCCGGGCTACGCCGCCCTGCCCTCGGCGGCCAGCCGGTTCAGTTTGGCCACCACGTCGCGCGCCACCCGCACCCGCTCAGGCAACGACATCTCGCGCACGATGGCCAGCTTGTGGTCCGGACGCAGCCGGATCGCACCCCGTTTGCTGGTCAACCAGCGCACCAGTCCCGCCGGGTTGGCAAAAATGTTGCCGCGGAAGCCGATCACCAGGCCCTTCGGCCCGGCATCCAGTTTCTCCACCCCCGCCTCGCGGCAGGCGCGCTTGAGCGAGACCACGTCGAGCAGGTTCTCCACCTCCTCGGGCAGCTTGCCGAAGCGGTCGACCAGTTCCGCCGCCATCGCCTCGCCCTCGGCGTCGGAAGCCAGGCTGCCGATGCGGCGGTACAGGCCGAGCCGTACCGGCAGGTCGCGCACATAGACCTCGGGGATCAGCACGGGCAGGCCAAGGCCGATGTTGGGCGTCCAGTCCCGGTCATCGGCCCGGCGGCGGCCCTTTTCGGCGCGGATCTCGGCCACCGCGTCCTCCAGCATCTGCTGGTAGAGTTCGATGCCGACCTCGCGGATATGCCCGCTCTGCTCGTCGCCCAGCAGGTTGCCGGCGCCGCGGATGTCGAGGTCGTGGCTGGCGAGGGTAAACCCGGCGCCTAGCGCGTCGAGCGAATGCATCACGGTCAACCGTTTCTCGGCCGCGGCGCTCAGCCGATGGGTCTGCGGCCAGGTCAGATAGGCATAGCCGCGCTGCTTGCCACGGCCGACCCGGCCGCGAAGCTGATACAACTGCCCCAGCCCGAACATGTCGGCGCGGTAGATCAGCAACGTGTTCACGGCCGGCATATCGAGTCCGCTCTCGACGATATTTGTCGAAAGAAGAATGTCGTATTTGCCGTCGCTGAACTCGGTCATCACCCGTTCCAACTCGGTCGGCGCCAGCCGCCCGTGCGCCTGCACCACCCGCGCCTCCGGCACAATCTCGGCCAGGCGCTCGGCCATGCGGGCGAGATCCTCGACGCGGGGGACCACGCAGAACACCTGGCCGCCGCGGAAGCGTTCGCGCTGGATCGCCTCGCGGATCACCACCGCGTCGAACGGCATGATGAAGGTGCGCACGGCGAGGCGGTCCACCGGCGGGGTGGCGATCAGACTCATCTCGCGCACCCCGGTCAGGGCCAGTTGCAAGGTGCGCGGGATCGGCGTGGCGGTCAGGGTCAGCACGTGAACATCGGCCTTCAGGGCCTTGAGTTTCTCCTTATGCGCGACGCCGAAATGCTGCTCCTCATCGACCACCAGCAGGCCGAGGGCGGNNCCTTTCGCCAGCAGGGCGTGGGTGCCGATGACGATGTTGATGCTGCCGTCGGCGAGGCCGCGGCGGGCCTCCGCCGCCGCCTTCGGGCTGACCATGCGCGACAGTTGCGCCACCCCGACCGGCAACCCCTGGAAACGTTCGGAAAAAGTGCGAAAATGCTGACGGGACAACAGGGTGGTCGGCACAACGACAGCGACCTGGGCACCCGACATGGCGGCGACAAAAGCGGCGCGCAACGCCACCTCGGTCTTGCNNGCAGATCAGCCGGTCCATCGGCCGCCCGGACGCTAGGTCCTCCAGCACGTCGGCGATGGAACGCGTCTGGTCCTCGGTTTCGGCGTGCGGGAAGCGGGCGCAGAACTCGTCCCAACTGCCCTCGGCCGGCGCCATCACCTCGGCGTCGCGCAGCTTGCGCTCGGCGGCAACGCGGATCAGCGCGCCCGCCATGTCGCGGATGCGTTGCTTGGCCCGCGCCTTGCGGTTCTGCCAGCTCGCACCGCCCAGCTTGTCGAGCGCCACCCCGCCGGCGTCGCTGCCAAACCGGGACAGCATCTCGATGTTCTCGACCGGCAGGAACAGCTTGTCGTCGCCGTCGTAGAGCAGGCGCAGGCAGTCGTGCGCGGCGTCGCTGACGGTCAGCGTCACCAGCCCATCGTAGCGGCCGATGCCGTGGTCCTGGTGCACCACCAGGTCGCCTTCCGCGATTTCAGTGGCTTCGGCGATGAACTGGTCGGCCCGCTTGCGCCGGCGCGGCGGGTGGGAGATGCGTTCGCCCAGCAGGTCCTGTTCGGAGACGAAGGCCCATTTGCCGAAGTCGCGATCATCGGCCACGAAGCCGCGCTCCAGGCCGAGCACCACCACGGCGGCCACGCCGTCCGGCATCTGCCCCGCCGCTTGCCAGTCATCGGCGGCCTCGGCGCGAAAGCCGTGCTCGTGCAGCAGGTGGACGAGGCGGTCGCGCGAGCCGCGGGTCCAGGCGGCCACCGCCAGGCGCCGCCCTTCGCCGGTCCAACGCCCGGCCTGGGCGCGCAGTTGGTCGAACACGCCGGCGCCCGGCCCCGCCCCCGCTTGCGCGAACACCGGCCCCGGGCGGCCGCCGCCGTCCACGCCGATCGCCCCGTCCGGCCGGCCAAACGGCCCGAAGCCGAACAGCGGACCGCCGCCCAGCATCGCATCCCAGCCGGCGTGGTCGAGATAGAGCCGGTCCGGCGGCAGCGGGCGATACGGCACCTCGCCCTCGCGGGGCACAGCGCGGCGGGCGTCGTAGTGGTCGGCGATCATCTCCAGCCGGGAGGCCAGCACGTCCATGGCCTGATGGTCCAGGCTGCACGACGCCCCCGGCACATAGTCCAGCAGCGTTTCCATGCCCTGGTGGAACAGCGGCACCCAGTGTTCCATGCCGGGATGGCGCCTGCCCTCGGAGACCGAAAGGTAGAGCGGGTCCTCCGCCGCGCCGGCGCCGAACAGCTCGCGCCAGCCGACGCGGAAGCGGGCGACCGAGTCCTTGTCGAGGAAAACTTCCGACACCGGCCGCAGCGCCACCCGGCTGAGGCGGACGCCGCTGCGCTGGCTGGCCGGGTCGAAGGCGCGGATGCTCTCGATGGTGTCGCCGAACATGTCGAGGCGCACCGGATCGCGATGGCCGGCCGGAAAAATGTCGATGATGCCGCCGCGCACCG
>PLTJ01000232.1 GCA_003164455.1 Acetobacteraceae bacterium | reverse complement strand
TTGGGGCCGTCCACCCCATCTGTCGTGATCGAGGTGCACGTGCAGGGTCGATACCGCCATGTCGTGATGGTCGTGAAAGGCGTGGTTGAGCCGCTTCGTCAGTTCACGCACGTCGTGATCGTAAACATAGACCAGGGCGGCAACGCAGCGCTGGTCCGGCGCGGCGGCGAGGGCGGTCTGCTGCAACCCGGCGCGGGTCAGGTCGCGGATCGCCTCGGACCTGTTCTGATAGCCGCGGGCGGATATCAACTGGTCCAGCTCCGCCATCAGGGCGTCGTCGAGGGTAATCGTCACACGCTGCATGGCTGGCTCCCCGGCCGTTGACCACGTGACGGGTATGATGAATTATTTCGTTCATCACACGTTCCATGGTCGTGAGGACACGATGACAGGCTAATCGATAGCCGCGAGCCGCGCCGCTGTCACGCGCCGTTTGGTATTGCCCGCGCTGGGCTAAACGGCTTTGCCGACGAGGGCACCGACGCCCGCGGTGATCGCCATTGCCACCGCGCCCCAGAAGGCCACGCGAAGCGTTGGCTTCAAAACAGCGGCCCCTCCGGCCTTGGCTCCGAGAGCCCCGAGCAGCGACAGAAACACCAGCGACGTTGCAAAGACCGCCGGCACGAGAATGTGCTGGGGGACGACGAGCATGGTCATGATCGGCAGAGCGGCGCCGGCGGCGAAGGCCGCTGCCGACGCGAAAGCCGCTTGTACCGGCTTCGGCGTTGTCAGATCGGAAATTCCCAGTTCGTCGCGCGCATGCGCGCCCAGCGAGTCCTTTGCCATGAGTTGCTCGGCGACCCGTCGCGCCAGCGCGGGCTCGATCCCGCGACGAGTATAAATTTCCGCCAGCTCCTTGGTCTCGAAATCGGGATCGTCAACCAGTTCCTTCCGTTCCTTCGCAAGGTCGGCGTTCTCGGTGTCGGATTGCGAACTCACCGACACGTATTCCCCCGCTGCCATGGACATCGAGCCGGCGATCATGCCGGCGAGGCCCGCGGTAAGAATCGCCGGCAAGGAACTGGCGGCGGCGGCGACGCCGACGATCAGGCTGGCGGTGGAAATAATGCCGTCATTGGCACCAAGAACGGCCGCACGCAGCCAACCGGTGCGTCCGATAAGGTGGTTTTCGGCGGGGCGACGAAACACGGCCATATCCCTTACAACGGACCATGAGTGTGCGTCGAACGACCGGCCTTTGCCACCCCGCGCCAGATCTCGTTGGTCCGCTCCTGGCCGAACCCCCGGCAGGGCTGCCGGGCAATATCGACGAGCCAGGACCGGCGGCGCCGGTGTAGGGTGGCGGCCTGAGATTATCCTCCCGGAATACCCCGCCATGTCCGCCACCGCCGCCTATATCTGTGCCGCCTTTGCCGATTTCTTCGCCGCCCCGCTGGAGGCCACAGACATCGCGGCCCTGCGCCAGGACGGCCGGCTCGGCGGACTTGCGCCGGTGTGCGACTGCCCGGCGGGGCAGCGCGCACGCGACGTGCTGGCCGGCCTGCCCGATGCGACCGCGGCCACCAGCGAACTGAACGCCGCTTTCTGCTGCCTGTTCCTCGGCGCCGGCGGCCCGCATGGCAACGCCCCGCCATACGAATCCGCCTGGTCAGGCAATGGCCGGCTGTTCCAGGAACCCACCGCCGACATGGCGGCGCTGCTCGCCACTCACGGGCTGGGTGTCGCGGAGGGGTGCTGCGAGTCGCCGGACCATCTGGCGATCGAACTGGCGCTGCTGGCAGCGCTGCTGACCGGCCTGGAGCCGGTCGCGGCGGCCGCGCTGCTGACCCGGCTGCTGGGCTGGGTGCCCCGCTTCGCGACCCGCTGCGCTGACTGCGACACGACCGGTTTCTACGCCGCCCTGGCCGCCCTGCTGCACGCCTTCCTGCTGGACCAGGCTGCCCTCACCCCATCCGAACGGGAGATGCCTTCATGACCGTCCTCGAAGCCCACGCCCGCCCGCCCGTTCGGCCTGACGCGGCGCAGCCTGTTGGTGTCCTCGGCGAGCCTCGGCGCCCTGGCGGGGATGGGCGCCGCCCGCGCCGCCACCGCCACCGGGGAAGTGCTGAGCGGCTCGCACTGGGGCGTGTTCCACGCCAAGGTTGAAAACGGCCGCTTCACCGCCCTGCGGCCCTGGGACAAGGACCCGCACCCGACGCCGGCACTGGCGGGCGTGCAGGACATCGTCTACGGGCCGAGCCGCATCCGCTTCCCGATGGTGCGCCGGGCCTGGCTAGAGAAGGGCCCCGGCGCCGCCCCCGAGACTCGCGGCAAGGGCGACTTCGTGCGGGTGAGTTGGGACAAGGCGCTCGACCTGATGGCAGGCGAAATTCGCCGCGTGCAGACCGACTTCGGCCCCTGGGCGATCTATGGCGACACCTACGGCTGGCGCAGCGCCGGGCGCACCAATCCGCAGGCGATGATGAAGCGGCTGCTGAACCTGACCGGCGGCTACGTCGACAGTTCGGAGGACTACTCGAAGGCGGCGATCGAACGCATCATGCCCTACGTGGTCGGCTCGGTGGAGGCCGAGGGGCCGCAATCGACCTACCCGACGGTAATGGAAAACACCGAGCTGCTGGTGTTCTGGGGCTGCAGCCCGCTCAACAACAACATCATCGCCAACAGCATTCCCGACCACAAGGCGTGGGGCTGGTTGGACGATCTGCGGAAGGCGGGCAAGAAGGCCATCTTCATCGACCCGGTGCGCACCGACGCCTGCAAGACGCTGAACGGCGAGTGGATCGCGCCCAGGCCGCAGACCGACGCGGCGATGATGATCGGCATCGCTCACACGCTGCTGGCCGAGAACCTGCACGACACCAAATTCCTCGCCGGCTACACGCGCGGCTTCGACCGGTTTTCCGACTACCTGCTCGGCAAATCGGACGGCGTGGCCAAGACGGCGGAGTGGGCGGAGGAGATCTGCGGCATTCCGGCGGCCACGCTGCGCGACCTGGCGCACCGCTTTGCCAGCAACAGAACCTTGCTGGTCGGCGGCTGGGCGATGCAGCGCCAGCAGCACGGCGAACAGCCGCCGTGGATGCTGATCACGCTGGCCTGCATGCTCGGCCAGATCGGGCTGCCCGGCGGCGGCTTCGTGCAGCGCTACCACCTCGACAGCGGCGGCGCCCCACCGAGCCCCGCGCCCGCGCTGGGCGGCGGCATGGCGTTGGGCGAGCGGCCCAAGGACGGCAAGCCATGGCCGGCCGAGCGCGGCGCTGCCGTGATCCCGTGTGCGCGCGTGGTCGATATGCTGCTGAATCCCGGCAAGGAATACGAATTCAACGGCCGGACCTTCCGCTATCCGGACGTGCGGATGACCTACTGGGTCGGCGGCAACCCGTTCCACCACCACCAGGATCGCAACCGCATGGTGGCGGCATGGAAGAAGCTGGACACCTTTATCGTCCAGGACTTCCAGTGGACGGCCAGCGCGCGGATGGCCGACATCGTGCTGGGGCGCATCTGTGCCAGCTCGGTTTGCACCGCTGCCGCTCGTGCCTCCGCCGCCTCGGCCCGCAACAGTGCCGCCTCCCGCTCCGCTTGGGCCACACGCAGCGGCGCCACGATGCGGTCCTCGAGCCAAGTCACCGCCTCGCGCAAAGCGGCCGTGCCGGCACTACCATCCGGCGGCGGCATCGCCGGGTGCACCAGCGCGCGGAGTCGTGTCTCCGGCGCCAGCCAGCGATGCCAGGGCGAGACGCGCGCCTCGTAGGCATGCGCGGCGACGGCCAGCGACTCGGCATGCGACACGAACGGGAATGACAACTGGTCACGCTGCGAATAGCGCAGCACGTGACGCCACCACAGCTCCATCGCCTTCACCACATCTGGGCGCAGGTGGCGGCGCAGCAGAATGCCGCCCCAGATCAGTGGCGCCTGCTCGGCGTACCCGCCGCG
>PLTJ01000296.1:6501-7533 GCA_003164455.1 Acetobacteraceae bacterium | reverse complement strand
ATGTCGCCTCGATCCTGCTCGACAGTCTGCGTGCGCCCGCGGCGGCGGCGGCCAAGGCCAAGGAACTGCGCCACAACATCCAGGCCGCCGCGGACGGCGGCATCGATTGCCTGAAGTTCGTCCTGGCGATGGTCGGCATCACCCGGACCGGCATGGTCACCGGACGCGGCGGCGTGCAGTGCAGCACCTTCCACGCCGCCGACTACAATCCCGAGGCGGACAAGAAGTTCTCCTACTGGGGCGTCGGCCATATCGGCGGCGGCAAGCAAGGCTCGGACGCGCCGGCGATCGCGCTCGGCAAACCCGAGGCGGGGGGCCAGGTTCTCGCTTCCCAGGCGGGCGGCGTCAGCCGCGAGCAGGGCTGGTTCGCCATCGAGTACCTGATCGAGCAGATCCTGCCCACCGCCGAACGTGCTGGCGTGCGGCTGGCAATCCACCCACAGGACCCCGCCTACCCGCCGGAAGGATTGAACGGCGTGCACCACGTCGTGGGGTCCATCGAAGGAATGCGCCGCCTGATGGATCTGGCCCCCGAAAGCCAATCGCTCGGACTGAATTTCTGCCAGGGCACGGTGGCCGAAATGTCGACCGAGCCGAACGCTACCGTGCTCGCCGCCATCCGTGAATTCGGCGCCCGCAAACGGATCTTCATGGTGCACTTCCGCAATATCATCGGCGGCTACTTGGATTTCCGCGAAGCCTTTCCCGACGAGGGCGTGCTCGACATGCTGGCCTGCGTGCGCGCTTACCGCGACGCCGGCTACGACGGCATCCTGTGCCCCGATCATGCGCCGCTGTCCGACCTCGACGTCGGCCGCGAACGATTCTTCGCCTACGCGCTCGGCTACACACAGGCGCTGTTGAAGGCAATGTAAGGAAGACCAGGGCTCTGCCCTGGACCCGCCAAGGGCCGTGAGGCCCTTGGAACCCATTACTTAAGCGAGGTTGTTGAGAGAGGGGGGCGAGGTGATGCCGCAACATCTCCATGCCCCCCTCTCTCAACAACCTTCCTCTAGTAGCGGGGTCAAGGGG
>PLTJ01000296.1:0-6423 GCA_003164455.1 Acetobacteraceae bacterium | reverse complement strand
CTCATCAGCACCACCTCGCCGTGCATCGTCCAGTCCACGTCGGTCAGCGTGGCGATGCCGAACACCAGTGCCTTGGTGCCGCCGGCGATGCCGGCCAGGAAGGTGGACAGCACGAACGCCATCCACTTGTAGTCATCGGTGCGATAGCCCAGCGAGGTGGCGCGCGGCTCGTTCTCGCGGATCGCCTTCATCACCTGGCCGAACGGCGAGTGCACGATGCGGTGGATCAGCAGGAAGCCGAGCAGGAACACCGCCGCCACCAACCAGTACATCGCCATGTCGCTACGCATGGAAATGACACCAAACAGCGGCGCCCGCGGTACCTGCTGAATGCCATCCTCGCCGCCGGTGAACGGCGCCTGTACGCAGAAGAAATACACCATCTGCGCCAGCGCCAGCGTGATCATGGAAAAGTAGATGCCGGAACGGCGGATCGCCAGCCAACCGAACACGGCGCCCAGCCCCGCTCCGGTCAACCCGCCGAGCAGGATGGAAAGCTCGGCCGACAATCCCCAGTTTTTCGCCACCCAGGCCGCGACGTAGCTGCCCATGCCGAAATACGCCGCATGGCCGAAGCTCAACAGGCCGACATAACCGATCAGCAGGTTGAAGGCGCAGGCGAACAGCGCGAAGCACAGCACCTTCATCAGAAACACCGGATACAGCACGGTGGGCGCCAGCGCGATCAGCACCACCATCGCGGCGAAACCGCTGGCCTGGGCACGGCTGAAGCCGAACATGTCAGGCCTTTCCGAACAGGCCGGCGGGTCGTGCCAGCAGCACGATCACCATCACCACGAAGATCACCGTCGCCGAGGCTTGCGGGTAGTAGACCTTGGTCAACCCCTCAACGATGCCCAGCCCGAAGCCGGTGACGATGGCACCGAGAATGGACCCCATGCCGCCGATCACCACCACCGCGAACACGGTGATGATGAAGTTGGACCCCATGTTGGGGTTCACCGAGTAGATCGGTGCCGCCAACACGCCGGCGAAGGCGGCTAGGGCCACGCCGGCGCCGTAGGTCAGGGTGATCAGCCGCGGCACGTTGATGCCGAAAGCCTGCACCAGGGCTGCGTTCTCGGTCGCTGCCCGCAGGGTGGAACCGAGCCGCGTCTTCTCGATCACCAGCCAGGTTGCCAGGCACACCACGGCGGCGGCCACCACCACCCAGGCGCGGTAGGCCGGCAGCATCATGAAGCCGAGGTCGAGTGGCCGGCGCAGCACCGCCGGGATCGCATAGGGCATCCCTGACGAGCCGAAGGCGTTGCGCGCCAATCCCTCGATGATCAGCGCGCAACCGAANNCACCACCCCGAAGATGCCGACGATGATCGGGGCGATCAGCAGGGCTGGCCAGTAACCGATGCCCAGGTAGTTCAGCAGCGCCCAGGCCACGAACGCGCCCAGCATGAACAGCGCGCCGTGGGCGAAGTTGATGATGTTCAGCAGGCCGAAGATGATCGCCAGCCCGAGCGAGAGCAGGGCGTAGAACGCGCCGTTGATCAGCCCCAGCGTGAGCTGCCCGTAGAGCAGCAGCAGCGGCTTTCCGAAGATCGTGATCATGGCTGGCGAATCATCCTCGACATCGGTTCTGGGTGGGCCGTCAGGCCTTGACGTAGTAGCAATGGCCGTCCGCCAGCGACCGCCAGGCCTCGGCCGCCGGCGTGGTCTGCACCAGCTTGTAGTAGTCCCACGGGGCCTTGCTTTCGCTGGGCTGCTTGACCTCGAACAGGTAGGCGTTGAACAGCCCGCGCCCGTCCTGGCGGATCGAGCCCTGGAAAGCATCGTCGTTCACCGGCATCGCCTTCATGCGCTCGGCGATCACGGTGCCGTTCTGCTTGGCTGCTGGCACGCCCATGTCGGCCACCGCCTTGAGGAAGTGCAGCGTTCCCGAGTAGCAGCCGGCGTGGGCCATGTTCGGATAGTTGGTCGGCGAGCGCGGCAGGAAACGCTTGGTGAAGGCCCGCGTGCGGTCGTTCAGGTCCCAGTAGAAGCTCTCGGTCAGATGCAGCCCCTTGGCGACGTCCAGCCCGAGCGCGTTGACGTCGTTGATGAACATCAGCATCGCCGCCAGCTGCATCTTGGCGTTGGTGCCGAACTCGTTGGCCTGCTTGATGCTGTTCACGGTGTCGGCGCCGGCGTTGCAGAAGCCGAGCACCTTGGCGCCGGAAGCCTGAGCCTGCACCAGGAACGAGGAGAAATCGGTCGTGCCGGGGAAGGGATAAGCTGAACTGCCCATCACTTTGCCGCCGGCGGCGGTGACGAAGCCGCTCGTATCGGACTGCAACTGTTTGCCGAAGGCATAGTCGGCGGTGATGAAGTACCAGGTGTTGCCGCCGGCCTTCACGGTGGCGCCGCCGGTCGATCTGGCCAGCATGTAGGTGTCGTAGGTGTAGTGGATCAGGCTGGGCGAACAGGCGCTCGCGGTCAGTTCGCTGGTCGCCGCGCCGGAGTCGATGAACAGCTTGTTCTTCTGCTTGGCGACGCCCGCCACCGCCAACGCCACCGAGGAGGTCGGCACATCGATGATCAGGTCGACGCCGTCACGGTCGTACCACTGCGCCGCGATCGAGGCGCCGAGGTCGGGCTTGTTCTGATGGTCGGCGGTGAGCACGTCGACGGTGAATCCCTTGGCGGCAAACTCGTCCACCGCCATCTTCACCGCCGCCACCGACGTCGGTCCGCTGATGTCGCGGTAAGGCCCCGACATGTCGTTCAGCACGCCGATCTTGAGGCTGTTGGCCTGGGCGCGGGCGCGGTGGCCGGCGACGGGCAGGGCGGCGGCGGTGCCCAGCAGGGTGCGGCGATTGAGTTTCATGTCATTCCCCATGTTTCTTTATTGTAACGGTCAGGCTTGGTCGTCCGAGGGCGCGCTCTCGCCCGGGCGGGGACCGTGCCCGCCGGGGTGGCGCCGGCAAGGCGCGGCAGCAAGGTCGCATCGATCGTTCTCCCTCTGCCCGGCTTTCGCGGCCGGTGTCGGTTGTGGCGGCGGGGATCAAACCCCGAGGTAGTCGTGCAGCTTGTCCATGTTGGCCGCGAGCTGTGCGTTGGCGATCATGTCCAGCACGCGGCCGTGCTCCATGATGTAGTGGCGGTCGGCCACAGTCTGGGCGAAGCGGAAGTTCTGTTCGACCAGCAGCACGGTGAAGCCGCGCTCCTTGATCGCGCGGATGGTGCGGCCGATCTGCTGCACGATCACCGGCGCCAGCCCCTCGGTGGGCTCGTCCAGCAGCAGCAGGCGCGCCCCGGTGCGCAGAATGCGCGCGATCGCCAGCATCTGCTGCTCACCGCCGGACAGCCTGGTTCCCGGGCTGTGCGCCCGCTCCAGCAAGTTGGGGAACAGCGCATAGATGGTCGGCAGATCCAGCCCGCCGGGCGCCACCACTTTCGGCAGCAACAGGTTTTCGGTGACGTTCAGCCCGGCGAAGATGCCGCGTTCCTCGGGGCAGAAGCCGATGCCGGCGCGCGCGATCAGGTCCGGCCGCAGGGCGATGGTTTCGCCGCCCTGGTAGCGGATGCTGCCGGCGCGCCGCCCCACCAGGCCCATGATGCTTTTCATCGTGGTGGTCTTGCCGGCGCCGTTGCGGCCGAGCAGCGTCACCACCTCGCCGGCGCGCACGTCGAATGCGACCCCGTGCAGGATATGGCTTTCGCCGTACCAGGCGTTCAGGCCGCTGACCTCAAGCATCGGCGGTGCCCAGATAGGCGGCGATCACGTCGGCATCGGCCGCCACCGCGGCATAGTCGCCCTCCGCCAGCACCCGCCCGCGGGTCAGCACGGTGATGGTGTCGCACAACCCCTCCACCACCGAGAGGTTGTGCTCGACCATCAGGATGGTGCGGCCCTGGCGCACCCGCCGGATCAGCGCCACCACACGGTCCACGTCCGCGTGGGTCATCCCCGCGGTCGGCTCGTCCAGCAGCATCATTTCCGGCTCGAGCGCCAGCGTGGTGGCGATCTCCAGCGCCCGTTTCCGGCCATAGGAAAGGGTGACCGCCGGGGTGTCGGCGTCGTCGCCCAGGCCGACGTCCTCCAGCAGTTCGCACGCGCGCCGGTCATGGCAATGCAGCACCGCGTCGCTGCGCCAGAAGTCGAAGCTGCCGCCGCGCGCGCGTTGCAGCGCCACCCGAACGTTCTCGAGCGCGGTCAGGTGGGCGAACACCGCCGAGATCTGGAAGCTGCGCGCCAGCCCGAGCCGCGCCACCTCGGCCGGCTTGTGGCGCGTGATGTCGCGCCCCTGGAAGCTGATCGCGCCGCGCGTCGGCTGCAGGAATTTGGTCAGCAGGTTGAAGCAGGTGCTCTTGCCGGCGCCGTTCGGTCCGATCAGCGCATGAATCGTCCCGCGGCGCACACGCAAGCACACGTCATTCACCGCGACGAAGCCGCGGAACTCCTTGGTCAGACCCACCGTTTCCAGGATGGTATCGGACACCCCCGGACGCCCCCCTCGTTGCCGTCAACCCTGACTTGCATATAGTGCGGTTCGCCGCAAGATTGTTTCAAGGGGAACGAGGGAGAAAAAGGTCGGCGATGACGGGTTTGTCACTCGCGCGCTACCGGCTGCGGGACGCCTGCGGCTTGCCCCACCATCACCCCCGCAAGGGGAGGGGTTTGCTTCGGCCAGAGCACGACCCCTGATTTCAAGGCGTAAGCCTTGATCGCCCATCCGCCGACGCGCCGGCCGGGAGGCGATGTGCCTACGCCCGTTCCATGTCCCGCGTCGTGATAACATCGACCCCGGTGCCAAGGATATTGGCGGCGACGACGGTTCCGATCTTGATCGGGGCCTCGACCTCGATCGCCCGCACCGCGTACGCCACCTCGCGCACCATAGCCTTGGGAATCGAGCCGGAAGTTTTAACGGGAATGCGGCCCCAGCGGCCGCCCCTGATGCGCACCGACGTCGCCATGACGCGCCTCGGGTCGGTGTGCTCCTCCTCGCCGTAGGCCCTGCCCTTCTTGCAGCCCCAGCCGCGCACCTTGACCACGTCGTCGGCGCCGTTGTCCTCGACCTCGAGGCGGCATCCGAGCGGGCAGCCGATGCAAAGATAGTGGGTGATGTGCGCTTCGGACATGCTCTCCTCCCTCAGCGCTGGACGACGTCGATACGCAGCGTGTCGCCGTGGAATTTCTCGAGCAGCTCCGGCATCAGGGTGATGTTCACCATCTCGGCCGGGAACACGTATTTCACCTTCGTTTTGAACGCCGAGCCGAAGCGGATGGTGCACTTTTCCATCGGCTTCCTCACTCGCATGTAGACGGTGTGCTCGCGGTCGGTCGACAGCGTGTGCGGCACGCAATAGGCGACGTTGTCGCCGGGGATCAGCCGGATGTTGTCGGCCGGCAGGTGGCGGAACATGGCGTAGTCGCCGGCGGCCTGGCCGGCCAGCGTCGCCTCCTCGCTGACGAAGTCGACGAGATCGTGGATATGCACGACGTTGCCGCAGGCGAAGACGCCGTTGGCCGAGGTCTGCATCCTGCTGGTGACGACGGGACCGCTCGTCACCGGATCGAGCCTGAGGTCGATGCGCCGCGACAGCTCGTTCTCCGGGATCAGGCCGATCGACAGCAGGACGGTGTCGCAGGCGATGTCCCAGGCCCGGCTCATGTCGGGCTTGAGGGTCGCGCTCACCGGCGCGACGGTGACGCCCTGCACCCGGTCGCGGCCGCGGATGTCGACAACCGTCGTTGAGAGGTGCAGCGGAATATCGTAGTCGTGCAGGCATTGCACGATGTTGCGGTTGAGCCCGTTGGCGTAGGGCATGATCTCGAAGACGCCGAGCACCTCGACCCCCTCCAGGGTGAGGCGGCGGGCCATGATCAGGCCGATGTCGCCGGAGCCGAGGATGACCACCCGCCGCCCCGGCAGCAGGCCCATCATGTTGACGAACTTCTGCGCCAGCCCCGCCGTGAGCACGCCCGAGGGCCGCTCGCCGGGAATGCGGATGGCGCCGCGGGTGCGCTCGCGCGCGCCCATGGCCAGCACCACCGCGCCGGCATCGATGGTGCGGATACCCTGGCTGCCCGACATCAGCTTCAACCGACGGACCGGGCTGATGTCGTAGACGTAGGTGTCGGTCAGCACGTCGATGCCGTTGTCGATGACCTGCTTGAGGTAACGCTGGGCGTATTCCGGCCCGGTCAGTTCCTCGCCGAAATGGTGCAGGCCGAAGCCATGGTGGATGCATTGCCAGAGGATGCCGCCGGCTTCGGCTTCGCGGTCGATGAGCAGCACCTTTTCGGCGCCGCGCTCGCGCGCCCCGATGGCCGCCGCCATGCCCGCCGGGCCGCCGCCGGAGATGACGACGTCGTAGTGCGGCTCGAGATGGCGCAGTTCGGCGGTGATCACGCGGCGTCTCCTTCGTCGCGGTCGCAGACGATCCACGAGTTGCCGCCGCGCTTGGTGATCGCGGTCATCGG
>PLTJ01000375.1 GCA_003164455.1 Acetobacteraceae bacterium | reverse complement strand
GATCAATCAGCGACGACACATGACCAACGACGCTCGGCCAATGATCCAGCCGGGGAGATGCATGCAACATCTTCCCTCAGAATCATGCCGATTCGATCCGCGTCAAGCCCAATCCTAGCGCCTATGGGGCGCTGCCCCTCGCCTTGCTTCACCCGATTGCCCTGGGCTCAGGAAGGCAAGGCGAGCAGCGCGGCGACGCAGCCGGCGAGCGTCGTTTCGCTGCCAAAGGCGCCGGCCTTGGTGACCACGGCAAGCCCACGCGCCGGCCCGCCGCCGAGCGCGATGCCGAACGGCACGCCCGGCTCGACTTCACCGGCCAGCCGCAGGCCGGCAACGCCGGCGGCGCCGAGCAGGGCACGGGCCGTCTCGCCGCCGGTGACGACGAGGCCGCCGGCGAAAGCCAGCCGCGGGGCCAGCATCCGCCCCAGCGCGGCGGCGAGCGCGGCGCCCCGGATGGCGGGATCGGCCCCGGCGTCCGCACCGATCGACACGGCGACGGCCGTCCGCGCCGGGTCGGCGAGCGTGGCGTCAAGGCGCCGGGCGGCGGATTGCCAAGCCGGGGACTCGTTGCCGGCCAGCAGCAGATCGGGCGCGATCTCCAGATGCGCGGCCCCGGGCTGGGCCGCCAAGGCGGCGAGCTGGCGGCGTGAAATCGCCGAGACGCTGCCCACCGCGACCAGCACGGGCCGGCCCGACGGACGTCGCGCGGTGGGCGCTCCGGCAGCCGCCTCCGTCCCGGTGGCCGCGCGCAAGTGCCGGGCGAGGCCGCCCGAGCCGACCCAGAGCAGCGGGCGGTCCAAGGCGGCGCCAGCTTGCCCGATCGCGGCCAGATCCGCCTCGGTCGCGGCGTCGCAGGCGGCGGCGCGGAAACCCTCCGCCGCGCGGTCATGGAGCCAGGCCGCGAGGCCGCCGCCGCGCACCAGGGCGAGCGGGGCGGCGACGGTGCGCAGCCCGGCGGCGGTGAGCATGGCAACCGGATCGGGGTCGCGCCCGCCGCCCTCGAGGCGCCACATCTCGGTGGCCGCGAGCGGCGTGCCGGCCACCAGCACGCGCCCGCCCTCCATCGTCCGGCCGGCAGCCGGGAAGGCGGGCGCGAACAGGGCGAAGCGGTCCGCCCCCGCCGCCGCCGCGATCTCGACGCCGACATTGCCGCGCAGGGTGCTGTCGATCTTCTTGTAGAGCACCCGGCACGCCGGCCCGCCATGACGGCGCACCGCCGCACACGTCGCCGCCGCCGCCGCCGCCGGCGAGGCGCGCCGGCTGTCGGTGTCCACGGCGAGCACGTCCGCGGCGACGTCGGCCGTCCCATCCAGCGCCACCACGACGTCCAGACCCCAGGGGACCCAGGTGATGGCGCAGTCGGCCGCGCCCGACAGGTCGTCGGCGACGACCAGCACGCGCGGCCCGACCATCACCGTTCCATGCCGGCCAGCAACTCCGCGATCACCTGGTCCTCGGCAGGCGCGAGCCCGCTGATGCCGACGCCGCCGATAACGCGGGCGCCCTCCTTGAGGGTGGCGCCGCCCGGCATT
Organism: Acetobacteraceae bacterium; assembly: GCA_003164455.1. Lineage (GTDB taxonomy): Bacteria > Pseudomonadota > Alphaproteobacteria > Acetobacterales > Acetobacteraceae > Rhodovastum. Next base: position 4,140 of record PLTJ01000375.1, on the reverse strand, counting down.
TCGGTCAGCTTGTCGTCGCAGAACGCACCAGGCGACAGGGTCTCGCGTTGCAGACGGGCGGCGAAGGCGCTGGTGTCCATGCCCATGCGCGCCGCCGTGTGGGCCTTGCACATCGAGATCTGGATGCAGCGCACCGGGGCGCCGTCCATGCGGTTGAAAGCGAGCAGGAAGCCGTACTGATCGCACACCGCGACACAGATGGGCCGGCCGAAACGGCTGCCGGCCTCGGCCACCGCGCGATGGACCATCGCCTCGGCGGCTTGCAGGGAGAGTTCCATCATCGTCTTCCCTTCAGTCCGCCAGCAGCTCGTGACCCGGCTGCATTTCGCCGGCGGCGGCGCGGCGGGCCTGCACGCGCTTGTACATCCACGAGGTCAGGATTGGCGTCAGCACCGCGGTAACGATCACGGAGGCCGTCACCTGGACGGTGGCGATCGGGGCGATGTGGACATAGGTCACGTCGGCCATGGCGATCGCGGCCGGAACCACGGCCGAGTTGCCCGCGGTACTGGATGCGGCGGCGCCGGCGATGCCGGACCCACCCAGCAGCTTGTCGGCGGTGATGCAGACGGCGCCGGTGATGACGAACACCATCACGCCGAGCCCGATGCCGGACAGCCCGCCCGCCACGACCGCGCTCAGATTGATGGTCTGACCCAGAGTGAAGGCCATGAAAGGCACGACGATCGGCTCGTGCTTGCCGAAGAACTCACGCAGGTCGGGGTCGAGGTTGCCGAGGATGGCGCCCGCCGCGATCGGGGCGATCACCGACACCATCACCAGCCAGGGAATGTTCGCCAGGCCCGCGCCGACCAGGAACAACATGGTGATGAACGGCCCGGTCTCGATGCTTTGCGGCACATAGGTTCCGGAATCTTCCTTGTCGCCCATGATGCTGGTCAGCGCCATGAACATGCCGCCGTTGGTGTCGCTGAAGGCGACCATCACGGCGAGCGTGCTGTAGCCCAGCAGATTGCCGTCGAAGAAGTGCGACACCGCGAGCGCGAGGCAGATCGCCGTACCGATCTTGGCGAACAGGATGCCGAAGCCGCGCTTGAGCATGCGCGGCGCGGCCTTCATCGTCATCTTGGTGCCGACGGTGAACAGGTACATGCCCAGGAAGGTCGGGTAGCCGACGCTGCTGAGCGCCTCGGTGTAGCTGCCGATCTTCAGCAAATGCGGCAAGAAGGTGTTGATCAGCATGCCGATGAACAGCGGGACGACCATCAACCCGCCAGGCACTTTATTGATTGCTTTGTATATTTGCATTGGTTGTCTGCACACCGTCCTGGGCCGCCAACGCTCGGGACGGCGTGTCGCCTCCTTGTTCTGGTTATGGTGGTCGATCAGACAAAGCCGCCGGCGCCGCCGTTCCGGAGTCGCGGTAGTGCCGCCCTTGCGGTGGATCACGGGACCGCGAGCGCCGCCTTGATCTATCTCAAATTTCCCGGAGCGGTCCGATAATCCGGCCCACGGTGGTGCGGCGCATTCGTTTCGGGTGCAACCGGAACTGTCCGTGGTCAAAATCCGACACCTGGTGCCGCAACGGCATCGCTGCTGGCGCCCCTTGCCGGATCTTCGGGTCCAACCCGCCAGGGTCCGGTCCTGGCCGTATCCTCGGGGACGGGATGCCCGGCTGCGCTGAGCCCGCTGCGTGTCGGTCAAAATGGTGCAGTGCAAGTGCACTGCACCCCACAACTTGCTCACACAGCGATCGTCGGCCAGTCGGCAAGGCTCCAGCCGTCTTCCCAGTGTTTCACCGTTGCCGAACGTCCGGTTTGGTGCCTATCGTGCCTTCGTGACGGCCAAGGTGGCCCGGGGAATCCCGGTTCAGTCCATCGAAATGCCCAAGATAGAGACCGGGACATCCGCCCAGAATAGCACCGAGATATCCGAAGGCGACACCGGCACGATGGATAATTCTTCCTTGCTATATGACCATGCCGTCGTGCTTGGAGTTGCCGGGTTATGAATGTCGTTCTTGATGTGGTGCCGATGAGAAGCATTTTGCTTTGCACCACTCCAGTGGTGCTTTGTTTATCTTTCGCACCCGCATTGGCTCAGCAGGCGATTTCAACCCCGATCCTGGCATCAGCCCAAAATTTCAGAGACCTTGCGGGAATCTCGGCGAGTAACGGGGGGACCGGATTCGCCGACACGACCAGTAACAATGGCGTGATGCGAACCGGGGTTTTTTATCGTTCCAACGTCCTGAATCTCAACCCCGCGGATCTGGCAACCATCTCGACGTTGCATATCGGCCTGGATATCGATTTGCGAACACCCGCGGAGTACACTGCCACACCTGATGTAGTGCCGATTGGAACCATTTTAATCCACGACAATATCTATAGTACTTCGAATGTGCCGAGTACGTTGTCAGTGACCAGCCCAGCGACGGCAGTAGACTATATGCTGAGCGGATACCAGAACTTTGTCACCAATTCGACCCAGAGAACTGGGTTCTACACTGCCTTGATTGACCTGGCCAATGCCACCGGTGCTGCATTATACCACTGTTCAGGCGGCAAGGACCGTACCGGGTGGACGTCTGTCATTCTGCAGAGCATCGCCGGTGTATCGCCGACGACCATCATGAACGACTATCTGGCCACTGACAGATATACGGCTGCGTCCATCAAGTCTTCGCTGGTGAGCACCTATAACAACGCTGGCGGGGGCCCCGCAGGAGCGTACGCAGCGGCGACCCAGGCTCCGACGCTGGAGGCTCGGCGGAGCTATTTGCAGGCTGCGCTCGACCAAGTGATCGTTTCATATGGGTCGATGAGTGCCTATTTGATCCAGGGGTTGTTGCTCAGTCAGGCCGACATCTACGTTCTGCGCGCCAAGATGGTCGACTACCTGACATTGCCCGGGCAAAGCGGATTTGTCGGCAATGCTGCCTCTGGTGCCGCGTTTTTGAACGCGTTACAGAACTCTCCGCTGTCCGGCCACTATACCGCCTACAACTACTATTTGCAGTCGGCCATCGACGCGGGCACGCTCGGCGGCGTGCAGGCGCAGGTCGGCGGTCAGGTTCATGCCGATGCCGCCTCGTATCTGTTGCGCCAGCCCATGTGGATCGATGCGGCGATCACGCCCTATACGAGCGGGCGCGATCTTGGCGTCGGTCAGACCCGTATCTGGCTGGCGGCCCTTGGGGATTATTTTGGCTCCGACGGTCGTGCCGGCGTTGCCAGCAGCACAGAGCAGAGCGCCGGCTCGGTCGTAGGGGCCACTTACCGCATCGACGATCGGGCCAGCGCCAATTTCGGCATCGGCGAAAATTGGGGTGCGGTCGGAAGTGCCGGCGCCACTGCCTATGTCGACACCGTTCTGGCCACGATTGGCGGACGTTACGGCTTTTCGAGCCTTGAAGCCGGTCCTTTTGTGGCGGCGCGTGCGAATGCCGGTTGGGTCGACTACCAAAGCAAGCGCGACCTGGGTGGCGGCCTGGGGGTCGCACAAGGCAACACCAACGGTGCCGCCTACAGCGGCCGGGCCGATCTTGGCGATGTCATTCGGCTCGCTCCATTCACTGTCACGCTGCAAGGGGGGCTTCGCGTTGCCCATGTCGATCTCGGCAGCTTCAACGAACGCGGCAGCGACCTCGCCTTGGGCGTCAATGGCATCAACCATACGTCTTCCAGCGCGTTGGCCGACCTGGAGATCGACCTTGATCCTAAACAACTGGGTGATTGGACCATAGCGCCAGCCGTCACTCTCGGTTATGAGCTGGCGCTCGGCAATCCCCAGGTCGAGAGCACCGGAAGTCTTTACGGTTTCACTGTGAGCCAATATTCAGCCTATAACAGCCATTACCTGATGAAAGCCGGTCTGGGCGTCACGGCCCAGCACCAGGCATTCACCGTCAAGGCCGGGGTCAATGCCGCCGTCGGTGACGGCGCGCAAAGCTCGGGCATTAACGCGCAACTGTCTGTTGGGTACAGGTTCTAGTGGATAGAATCGTAACTGGGGCAAAAGTCCGGGCACGCAGGTGCAGCAATTTCCGTTTGCCGTCATGGTCGCCCCCGGCCGAAGAGCCCGAGGGTTGACCCGGCCATCCACGCCGAGCGGCACCGCAAGCGATTTCGCGGAGAAATGACGCGCTATACCAATGACTTTTCCATTTCTCGTGAG
>PLTJ01000084.1 GCA_003164455.1 Acetobacteraceae bacterium | reverse complement strand
CGTCGCGGCCGGCGGGCTGATCGGCTGGGGCGAATGCGAGGCCTCGCCGCTGGTCTCGATCGCCAGCTTCGTCTGTCCGATGTCGCACGGCGTCTGCCGGCCGGTCGGCGCTTCGGTTCTGGGCGAACGGCTCGACGACCCCGCCGACATCGGGCGCATCGCGGCGCGCGTCGCCTATGACAGCATGGATTTGTTGCAGGCGCCGCATACGTTCTCCGGCGTCGAGATCGCGCTGTGGGATGTGCTCGGCAAGCAGCGGCAGGAGCCGGTCTGGCGGCTGCTGGGTTACGATCGGTCCTGCAACAAGCTGCCGTACGCATCACAATTGTTCGGCGACACGCCAGAGGCGACGTTGGCGGGCGCGCGCGCCGCGTTGGCCGCCGGTTTCGCCGCGGTGAAGTTCGGCTGGGGACCGATCGGTCGCGCCGACGCGCGCGCCGATGCCGAGCATTTCGTGGCGGCGCGGGAGGGGCTGGGGCCGGACGCCGTGCTGCTGGTCGACGTCGGCCAGATTTGGGGCGAGGATGTGGCGGCGGCGGCGGCGCGCCTGCCGGCCCTCGAAGCCGCGCGCGTCACCTGGCTCGAGGAGCCGTTCCACACCGCCGCCCTCGCCGCCTATGGCCGCCTGGCGCGGCACGGCAGCACGGTCAAGCTGGCCGGCGGCGAGGGCGCGCACAACGTCGCCATGGCGCAGCACCTGATGCAGTACGGCGGCGTCGGCTTCATCCAGATCGACTGCGGCCGCATCGGCGGGATCGGGCCGGCGAAGGCGGTGGCGGACGAAGCCGTGGCGCGCGGCATCACCTTCGTGAACCACACGTTCACCTCGCATCTCGCGCTCAGCGCGTCGCTGCAACCCTTTGCCGGCCTCGCCGATCACCGCCTCTGCGAATATCCATTCGCGCCCAAGACGCTGGCCTCGGAGTTGACGGCGAACCACCTGACCCGGGATGCGCTTGGAGAAGTCGCGGCACCCGATGCCCCCGGGCTCGGCATCACGGTCGACATCGAGGCAGCGCGCCGCTATCTACAGGATGTGGAGATCACGGTGAATGGTCGCGTCCTCTATGCGACCCCCCTATTGAGCTAGCGGGCTGAAATTTGTAGCGGCGGAGAGGCTGTCATGATTCCCTGTCGGTGGTCTGTGGCGAGGCGGGGATGCGCGGGAACGACGGGTCGGCAGGCTCGCTGTTCAGCTACGTGGCCGTGGAGAGGCGGGTGCGGGCGGATCATCCGCTGCGGGTGATCCGTGGCGTGGTGAACGCCACGTTGGCGGCGATGCCGGCGGAGTTCGACGTGCTCTATTCGCCGATTGGCCGGGTCTTCCCCGTCTACCTGTGCCCGGTCGCGTGTCGAAACACAGGCGGGGCAACTACCAGCCCATAGCACGGTAAATCAAGGGCGCCTTTCCGGGTTCGCGCGCCCGAAACCCGCCTTTCCGCTTTCGGCCAGGCACTGCTGTTCCGATCCCCTTCGCGGCGGTATCACTGTTGCGGAACGCCCGGTTCGGTGGCTATCCTGCCTTCTGGACGGGCGGATAGGCCGTTCATCCGGGGAATGCCGGCTTAGGTCGGTGGCGCTTGAAGAAAGCGCGGACACTTGATGACCGGATCTGACCACTTGACCTCTCGCCGCGTGCTGTGCGTGTCGCCACGGTACGAGCCATCGTTCGGCACGTTCGAATACGCCTATGCGCTGATGAACGGCGTCAAGGCCTTCATGCCGCCCCAGGGGCTGCTGGTGATCGCCGCCGCTGTGCCGGCGTCGTGGCAGGTCCGTTTCATCGACGAGAACATGACGCCGGCCACCGACGCCGACTTCGCCTGGGCCGAGGTGGTGTTCGTCAGCGGCATGCACGTTCAGCGCCGGCAGATTTACGATATCTGTCATCGGGCCCACATGGCCGGCCGCGTCACCGTGCTCGGCGGACCGTCGGTCTCGGCCCGCCCGGACCACTATCCCGACTTCGACTACCTTCACATTGGCGAGTTGGGTGACGCGACCGAGGCCTTGTTCGTCCGCCTGGCCGCTGATTGCGCCCGGCCGCTTCGGCAGGTGGCGCTGACCACCAACGAGCGGCGGCCGCTCATCGAGTGGGCGATGCCGGCCTACGAACTGGCCCAGATCGATCACTATTTCCTGGGCAGCATCCAGTTCTCCAGCGGCTGTCCCTACCAGTGCGAATTCTGCGACATTCCCGGCCTCTTTGGCCGCATTCCGCGCCTGAAGACCCCCGAGCAGATCACCCGCGAGCTCGACAAGCTGCTCGAATGCGGCATTAACACCAGTGTCTACTTCGTTGATGACAATTTCATCGCCAACCGCCGGGCAGTGAAGGCGCTCCTGCCGCACCTGATCGCCTGGCAAAGGCGGAACGGCTACGCAATCTCCTTCGCCTGCGAAGCCACGCTCAACATCGCGCGCGCGCCCGACCTTTTGGCGATGATGCGCGAGGCCGGCTTCAACACGGTTTTCTGCGGCATCGAAACGCCCGAGCCGGAGGCGCTGAAGGCGATGTCCAAGGCGCACAACATGATGGTGCCGATCCTGGAGGGCATTGAAACCCTCAACGGGCAGGGCATAGAGGTGGTTTCGGGCATCATCCTCGGCCTCGACACCGACACCCGGGACTCCGGCCAGCGCATCCTCGACTTCATCGAGGTCTCGCGCATTCCGATGCTGACGATCAACATCCTGCAAGCTCTGCCCGGCACGCCCTTGTGGGACCGCCTCGAGCGCTCCGGCCGGCTCATCGACGATGACGATCGCGAATCCAATGTCGACTTCCTGCTGCCCTACGATGAGGTGGTCGCCATGTGGCGTGAGACCATGGCGCGCGCCTATGACCCGGCGGCGCTGTTCGCCCGTTACGAGCACCAGGTTCAGACGACCTACGCCAACCGCTTCCCGCGTCCGGCCAGCCCACAGCGGACCTCGTGGCGCAACATCAGGATCGGCCTCACCCTGCTGGCCAAGATCTTGTGGAAGGTCGGCGTACGAAGCGACTACCGGCGGGAATTCTGGAAGTTTGCCTGGCCCAAACTGAAACGCGGCCAGATCGAGCCCGTGATTGAGGTCGGTCTCGTCTCCCGCCACCTGATCCGCTTCGCCCGCGAGGCCTCCTCGGGCGCGATGAACGCCTCCCACTATTCGGCTAAGCTGCGCGATCCGATTCAGGTTGCCGCAGAGCAGGACATAACGCCGGCGCGGGGTGGTCTTGTCAGGTTTTCAACAGCGAGCGGCGTCAAGAACAGCTCGGTGCCGGCGTGCATGGAGCCGGGCAGTGTCAAAGATTAGGATAACGTGCCGACCGGGACCCTGGACCTCTTGAGCGGGATGCGTGGGCCTGCCGGAAGTCATCCGGCCTGGCCAGCCCCGGCGGCGGTCAGGCCGGGCGGCTGGCGTCCAGGGCGGCTTGCAGCATGTAGGCGGCGGCCATGCGGTCCACCACTTCGGCGCGGCGGTGGCGGGTCATGTCGGCTTCCTCGATCAGGAAACGGTTGACGGCGGAGGACGACAGCCGCTCGTCCCACAGGGCGGCGGGCAGACCGGTGGCCTGCGAGAGCGCATGCGCCCAGTCGCGGGCGGCCTGGGCGGCGGGGCCGACGCTGCCGTCCATCGACAGGGGCAGGCCGACCACCAGACCGCCGGCGCCCTCGCGGCGGGCGATCGACAGGATTCTGGCGGCGTTGCCCGCCAGCTTGGCGCGGCGCACCTGGCCGTAGGGGGTGGCCAGCAGCAAGGAGACATCGGACAAAGCCACGCCGATGATGTGGCTGCCCGGGTCGAGCCCGATCAGCCGTTGGCCCGGAGCGAGGCGGGCACGCAGTTCCGTCATGTTGAACAGAGGCATGGGCGCCGTTATGGTCCGTCTCCCACTCCCGATAACAGGAGAAAAAATGTCGCTCGATCCCGCGACCGTCCGGCGCATCGCCAAATTGGCGCGCATCCGGGTGGAGGAAGACCAGTTGTCTCAGCTCCAGGCCGAGCTGAACGGCATCCTGGGCTGGATCGAACAGCTCAATGAGGTCGATGTGGAGGGCGTCGAGCCGCTGACCGGGGGCGCCCAGATGGCGCTGCGGCTGCGCGAGGATGTGGTGACCGACGGCGGCATCACCGAGCAGGTGCTGGCCAACGCGCCCGACCGGGCCGGCGATTTCTATGCGGTGCCGAAGGTGATGGAGTGATGTTCGACCTTACCCTGGCCGGCGCCCGGGCGGCCCTGCGGCGGCGGGAGTTTTCGGCCCGCGAGCTGACAACGGCGTATCTGGCGGCGATCGAGGCGCTCAACCCGCGGCTCAACGCCTACATCACCGTCACCCCCGAGCTGGCGCTGCGCCAGGCCGATGCCGCCGACGCGGCGCTGGCGCGGGGCGAGGCGGAAAACCTCACCGGCATTCCGCTGGCGATCAAGGACCTGTTCTGCACCGCGGGGGTGCGCACCACCGCGGGCAGCCGCATCCTGTCGCCCTTCGTGCCGCCCTATGAGAGCACGGTGACGGCGCACCTGCTGCGCGACGGGGCGGTGTTTCTGGGCAAGACGAACCTGGACGAGTTCGCCATGGGCTCGTCGAACATGACCTC
>PLTJ01000032.1:1221-4075 GCA_003164455.1 Acetobacteraceae bacterium | reverse complement strand
GCAGCCAAGAAAGTAGTGGGTTCCAAGGGCCAATGGCCCTTGGTGAGGTCCAGGGGTGAAACCCCTGGTGGGCTTCGGGGCAACGCCCCGACTGTGTCACGATCAAGCAAGTCTTGCTTAGTCCGGCGTCCGGACCTTCACGCAAACGGGCGTCGGCACCGGCGCGACGTGTCCGGTCGGCAGCAGCTTGCCGCTGTGCGCGTCGATGCGGAAGGTCACCACCGTATCGCTATCCTGGTTAGCCGCGAGCAGGAACGTGCCGGTGGGATCGATGCAGAAGCTGCGCGGCGTTCTTCCTTGCGTCGCCGTGTGATCGACATACGTCAACCATCCCGTCTGCTGATCGATCCGGTAGACCGCGATGCTGTCGTGGCCGCGATTCGACGCGTAGACGAACATGCCCGACGGCGAGATCTGGACATCGGCGCAGGTGCTGTCGCCACGAAACCCTGGCGGCAGGGTTGGCACGATTTGCAGTTCCTGAAACGCTCCGCTCTCCCCGTCATAAGCCAGGGCCGCCAGCGTGGAGTTGAGCTCGTTAATGAGATAGGCGAACTTCCCACCGGGGTGCAGGGCCACGTGACGCGGACCGGCGCCCGGTTTCGTCTTGATCCAGGGAACGCCATTCGGCTCCAGCATGCCCCGCTTGGCGTCGAACTTGTAGATCAGCAGTTTGTCCAGGCCGAGGTCGGGAACGAACGCATGGCGGTTCGCCGCATCGAGCGTGACCGAGTGGGCGTGCGGACCTTTCTGCCGGGCCGGATCGATGCCCGACCCCTGATGCTGGATGAANNCCAGGCTGCCGTCATCGCGCACGGGCAGCACGCACACGCTCCCGCTCATAAAGTTGGCGACGAACACGTGTTGACGCTTCGCATCCACCAAAACATGACACGGATCGGTGCCATGGGTCAGTTGCTTGTTCAGGAACTCGAGGCTTCCCGTCGCCGGGTCCACGGTGAAGGCGCTGACCGTTCCGGTCGGCCTGTCCTGGTATGATTTCAACTCGTTGACGGCATACAGGAAACGCTGCGTGGCATCGAACGCCAGATAGGACGGGTTGGCGACTCCGGTCGTCTTGCCCACCAACTCAAGCGCACCCGATGCCCGATCCAGCCGGAAGGCGTATATGCCCTCGCCTTTCCCCTCGAGAATCTGCCCGGTGCCGAAGCGGATCGGCTCGGTATAGGTTCCAACATAGACGATCATATCGGCGGTCATCGTCAGTTCGGCTCCACCACGACTTTGATCGCGCCATCGCGGCGGTTGACAAAGGTGTCGAGTGCCGTTGCGAAATTTTCCAACGGGAAAGTGTGCGTCACCAGGTCGTCGACCCGCAGGTGCTTGCCGGCGATCAGGCTGATCACCTTGCGCGAGACATTCGGGTTGGCGCGCGAGCCGAAGATGGCGATTTCGTTGTGCACGATGTACTTGAACGGCAGAGGCTCCACCACGTGGTTTGGCGGCACGCCGAGCAGCACGACACGCCCGCCCTTGCGCACCATTTCGACGGCCTGGCGGAATGTCCCGGCCGCGCCGGAGCATTCGATCGCCTCGTTGACGCCGAGGCCGTCCGCGGCGGCGCGAACCGCCTCGACCGGATCGCCGCTCTCGAAGTTCACCAGGGTGTCGGCGCCCGCCAGGCGCGCCGCCTCCAGCCGTGCGCCACGCCCGACCGCGATCACCCTTGCCGCTCCCAGCAGGCGTGCCATGCGCATCGCGATGAGGCCGATCGGCCCGGGCCCGATGACGGCCACCGTGCCTCCCGGCCGGACGCCGGACAATTCCATGCCGTGCAGAACCACGCCCGCCGTGTCGACGAGAGACCCCTCGCGGAAGCTCATCGCGGCCGGCATCCGGTTGATGCTCCTGACCGAATAGACGGCGTATTGCGCGTAGGCCCCGGGCGTGATGAAGCCGTAGTGCCGCTGGCCGGACTCCGGCCGACCGTAGTTCTCGCAGATCGTGTAGCGCCCCTCCATGCAGTTGGCACAGGTGCCGCAGCCGCAATGCGCCTGACCCGCGACACGATCGCCGGGTTTGAGATCGACGACACCGGGACCGGTGGCAATGACTTCGCCGGCCCACTCGTGGCCGGGGGTGAACGGATAGCTGGGAGGCCAGGTACCGGCGAGGCCGCCGCGAATGATTTCCGGATCGCTGCCGCAGATCGCCACGGCCCTCACCTTGCAGAGCACCTCGCGCGCTTCGGGCCGGGGCATCGGCACGGTCTGGATCTCGAACTTGCCGGGAGAGGTCAGCACCAGGGCGCGCATCTGCTCGGGCAGCATCGGGGCGGTGAGGGTCGTTGACACGGAAGTCTCCTTGTTCGAGCCGTAGGTTGTAGAACCGCTTCTCAGGATCGCGTCAGCACGATGCGCCCGACCAGGTCGCCTGACTCAAGGCGCGCCGCGGCTTCCTGGATCTGTTCGATCGGGTAGTAGGCGCCGATGACCGGCGTCAGCTTGCCGGTCCGCACCAATCCCATGACATCGATCAAATCCTGCTTCGTGCTGCCGCGGCAGCCGATGATCTCCAACTCGCTCTTGAAGAAGCGCATGGAGGGAATCTCGAGGGTCTCGTCGAGGTAGCCGACGACCAGCAGTTTCCCGCCGGGCCGCAACACCGACAGACCCTGACGGACGCTGGCGCGCGTGCCGATGTTGTCGACGACCAAATCGACGCCTTCCCCTTCGGTGAAACTCGCCGCCTCCGTCTCCAGCGACTGGCGCGAGGTGTCGATCGGGACTGCGCCATAGTGCTCAGCGAGCGCCAGCCGCTCGGGTCGGCGACTGGTGGCGAGGACATCCGCGCCGGCGCTGCGGGCGATCTGCACGCCGTGGATGCCGAGCCC
>PLTJ01000032.1:0-1205 GCA_003164455.1 Acetobacteraceae bacterium | reverse complement strand
CCGCCGTCGATTTCGAAGCCGATGCGCCGCATCGTGGGGCAGCGCTGAGTCTCGCCGGTCCGGCAGTGCCGGCACTGGCCGCAGGTGACGTCGATGGCCGCCGTCACGCGATCGCCGGGTTGCCAATGGGTGACACCATCGCCCAACCCGACCACCTCACCGGCAAGCTCGTGGCCGATGATTCGCGGCAGCTCGCCAAGGGGCTGACGGCCGGAAAGCAGATGCAGGTCGGTGCTGCACAGACCGCTGGCGTGCACGTGAACGAGCACCTCACCCGGGCCGGGCCGCGGCACCGGGCAACGCCTCATCTCCAGCGCGCCTGCGTAGCGCGCGATCACGACCGCGCGCATCATCTCGGGCATGGTCATTCCTTCAGACCGGTTATGGCAATTCCCTGGATGAAGGCGCGCTGCAGGAAGAAGAACAGAACGATCATCGGCAAGGTGCCCAGCACGGCGATGGCCATCAGTTGGTCCCAGGCGGTGCCGTAACTGCTCATGAACAGCGAAATCGCCAGCGGCAGGGTGCGCAGCGAGTCCTTGCTGACGATGATCAGCGGCCAGATGTACATGTCCCAGGCCTCGCGGAACGTGAAGACGCCGAGCGCGACGAGCGCCGGCTTGCACAGGGGCAGCACGATCTGCCAGAAAATGCGCAGCTCGGAGGCNNGGCACGATCAGGCCCTGGTAGCTGTTGACCCAGTCCAGGCGCTTGATGATCAGGAACAGCGGCACCATGGTGACTTCCAGTGGCAGCATCATGGTGCTGAGGATCAGCATGAACAGCAGACCCCGTCCGAAGTAGCGGAACTTGGCCAGGCTGTAGCCGGCGAGGGACGCCAGCAGCAGGTTGCCCAGCGTGATGGCGGCGGCGACGAAGGCGCTGTTGAGGAAGTAGCGGGGAAAATCCTGGGCGTGCCACGCCACCGCATACGATTGCCAGTTGACCGGGTCCGGGATCCACTGGACCGGAACGCTGAACATGTTCGTCATCGTCTTGAGCGACGAGGACACCATCCAGAAATAGGGCAGGAGAGCGATCGCCACCGCCGCCAGGACGAGCGCGTAGGCAAGGACGTTGCCGCGTAGGCGACGTGCCCGGCGGCCGAGGCTTGCCATCGCTGGCGTTGGCCTGGTGTTCGCCATGCTACTCCTCGCCGCGCGTGAAAATGCGGATCTGCGCCACCGAGAACAGCATGACGGCGA
>PLTJ01000061.1 GCA_003164455.1 Acetobacteraceae bacterium | reverse complement strand
CCGCGGTGTTCACGATGCGCGGCGTGGAGGCCGAGGTGTCGGTGCGGATGGCCCGCGACCTGCCGCCGCGCGCCAAGCCCTACACGCGCGCGGAGGTGGCCGACGCCATCGCCGCCTTCCATCCCGCCATCGAGGTGCTGGAATCGCGCTTCCTGGAGCCCGGCGCCGTCACCCCGATGACGGGACTGGCGGATACGCAGGCGCATGGGGGGTTCGTTTACGGCGCGGCGGTGCCGGGCTGGCGGGGGATCGACCTGGCGGGGGTGAGCGTCGTGCAGCGCGTCGATGGCACGGTGAATGCCACCCGGACCGGTCATCCCGGCGGCGATCTGCTGGGCGAGGTGGTGTGGCTGGCCAATGAGGGCAGCGTGTGGGCGGGCGGCCTGAAGGCCGGCCAGTTCGTCACCTGCGGGTCCTGGACCGGCGCCAACCGGGTCGGCCCGACGGCCAGGATACGGGTGGCCTTTTCCACCGTGGGCGAAGTGGCGGTGGACTTCGTCGCGTAAATCGAAGCCCTCGGTCCACGCGCTTATGAGGCAAGCGCGTGGATGTCGAGGGCGGCGAGCAGGCGCGCCACCGCCGGGTAGTCTTTCTTGCCGGACCCAACCATGGGAATCGCCTCGAGCGTCACGACGCTGCGCGGCACCATGATCTCGCGGATGCCGCGCGCGGCGGCGTGAGCCAGCAGGGCTGCCGGCTCGGCATCGCTGCGCGTGGTGACCAGGACGAGGCGCTCGCCCTTGCGCGGGTCGGGCTGGGCCAGCACGGCGTGCACGCCATCCGGCCACAGCGACGTGGCGAGATCCTCGGCGGCGGCCATGGACACCATCTCGCCGGCGATCTTGGCGAACCGCTTGGCACGGCCGAGGAGGGTCACGAAACCGTCGGCATCGACATCGACGATGTCGCCGGTGTCGAACCAGCCATCCGGCAGCGGCGCCAGCACGCCCGGCGCGGCGCTGTGGAAATAGCCAAGCATGACGTTGGCACCGCTCACCTGCAGGCGACCGCCCTGGGCGATGCCCTCGACCGGTTCGAGGCGATGCGCGATGCCGGGCAGCAGGCGGCCGACCGTGCCGGCGCGGTGCTGCATCAGCGTCTCGACGGTCAGGACCGGGGCGGTCTCGGTGACGCCGTAGCCCTGCATGATGCGCACGCCGAAACGATCACTATAGAGCCGGCGGGTTGCCTCGCGCAGCCTCTCGGCGCCGACGATCACCATGCGGACCGAGTGGAAATCGTAGGGATGGGCGAAGCGGGCCCAGCCGGCGAGGAACGTGTCGGTGGCGAAAACGACGGTGGCGTCGCTGTCGTAGATGATCTCCGGCACGACCCGGTAGTGCAGCGGCGACGTGTAGAGGAAGGTCCGCATGCCGCCGAACACCGCCAGCAGCGCGCCGGTGGTGAGCCCGAAGCTGTGAAACATCGGCAGGGCGGTGGCGATGCGGTCGGCCGGGCCGAAGTCGAGCGCCCCGGCAAACTGGGCGCAATTGGCCAGCAGGTTGCGATGGCTGAGCAGCACGGCTTTCGGCGTGCCCTCCGACCCGCTGGTGAACAGCACAACGGCGGGCTCACCGGCCGGAACGCGAGTGCCGGGCAGGGCGGCGGCCCGTAGCGCGTCCAGCCGGCCGCGCAGGCCCGCGCCGCAGCCAAGACCGGCACGGATGTCTTCCAGCCACAGGAAGCGCACCTGCGACTCCATCAGCGCGACGATGCGCTCCATCTGGCCGCGGGCGACGAAAGCGCGGGAGGAGACGACGACGGACACCTGCGCGGTGCGGCAGGCCGAGAGCATGCCGTCCGCGCCGGTGGAGAAGTTCAAAAAAGCGGGGACACGCGCGAAAGCCTGCAAAGCGAAGAAGGTGACCAGCGCCGCGTTGCCGGTCGGCAGCATGATGCCGATACGCTCGCCGGCGGGAACAAGGGCCTCCAGTCGCCGGCCGAGCACGACGGCTTCGGTCAACAGGCGCCGATAGCTGAGCGGGACGCGGGCGATGTCCTCGGCAATCTCAAGGCCCGCGCCATAGCGGTCACGCGCCCAGAGCAAGGCCGAGAACAGCGAGCGGTTGGTGTCGGCGGCGGCAACGGCGGCGGTCGCCATGACGTCCTGCAACGCGGTGGCAAGGGCGGCGCGGCGGAGATGACCGTGCAGCGCGGGGTCGACGGAGAGCCGCACGGCGGGGCTGATGGTAAGGCGAACCGGCACGAACCAGCGCCGGCGGAACGGCCCGGCCGTGCGCCCGAGCGGCGAGAATTGCGGCCCGTCGATGTGGATGGGCAGCACTTGCGCATCGGCCCGGCCGGCGACCATGGCGGCGCCGTCGTAGATCTTCATCAGGGTGCCAGTGCGGCTGGTCCGGCCTTCCGGAAAGACGACCAGCCGGCGGCCCTGACGCACCCAGTCGATCAAGGTGCGGGCGGCGAGCGGGTGAATGGGGTCGAGCTGGAAACTGTCGCCCGGGGCGATCAGCTGCTTCAGCCACCATTTGCGCGCCATGCCGGCATAGAGTGCGAAGGCCGGCGCATCCGGCAGGAAGGCGGCGAGCAGCACGCCGTCGGCCAGGGAGACGTGGTTGACCACGATGACCAGACGCTTGCCGGCGGCGCGGTAGTGCTCGAGGCCGACGATTTCCGCCCGGTGGAAGCGCCGGAAATACCACACGGCGAGGCTGCGCAGGCTGGTCCGCGGCAGGATGCGCAGGAGCCCCACGGCGGCGACGAGATTGGCCCCGGCGGCGAGCTGCAGGATGTGCGGCGCCGACACCCGCGCGAAGCCCAGCGCCGCGGCGGCCAGCGCGGCCACCACCATGGCGGCGGCGTTCAGCACGTTGTTCATCGCGATCATGCGGGAGCGCTGCGCCGGTTCGGCGCGGCGCTGGATCAAGGCATAGAGCGACACCGAGAAGACGCCGCCACACAGGGCGAGGAAGAAAAGATCGAACAGGATGCGCCAGCCCGCGACCGCGGCGAGCAGGCCGAGCGGGGTCGGCAGGAGGCCCGCGGCGATGAAGGCGCGGCCGAGGTCGAAGGTGAAAAGCGAGATGCCGAACGCGGCGGCCGGCACCAGGCGCGGCGACACCTCGCCGTGCAGCAGCCGCGCGCAGCCAAGCGAGCCGGCGCCGACGCCGACCGAAAAGACGGTCAGCAGCAGCGTGATGAGACCGGCGTCGCCGCCGAGCCCGTCCTTCGCCGCCACCGGCAGTTCCGACAGGACCACGGCGCCGACCGCCCAGAACCATGAAATGCCGAGGGCGGCCAGCCAGACGTCGCGGTTGCCGCGGGCAGCGCGGATGAGCGCGGCCGTCTCGCGGAAAAGGTTCCAGCCGATACGCAGGCCCGGCGCCGCCGCCGGGGCCGGCGGAATGCGCCAGGCGGCGGCCAGGCCGGCCACCGCGATGAGCAGGGCGAGAACGGACACCACCGCCGGCCCGTGCGGGGCACGCACCAGCGCACTGCCGGCAATGGTGCCGGCGAGGATGCCGATGAACGTGCCGGCCTCGATGAGCCCGTTGCCGGCGACCAACTCGTCCTCGGCCAGGTGATCGGGCAGGATGCCGTATTTCAGCGGGCTGAAGAACGTGGCCTGAATGCCAAGACCGAACAGCACCGCCATCAGCAGCGGCAGGCTGGCGGTGAGGAAGCCGACGGCGCCGACCGCCATTAGGCCGACTTCCCACATCTTCGTGACCCGGATCAGCCGGGCCTTCTCAGTGCGGTCGGCCAGCTCGCCGGCGATCGAGGAAAACAGGACGTAGGGCAGGATGAAGACGCCGAGCCCGATCGCCACCAGTTCATTGCCGTATCGTGCGGAAAGGAACAGCGCCATGACGCCGAGTGCGTTCTTGAACAGGTTGTCGTTCACCGCGCCGAGCAGCTGGGTGGCGAACAGCGGCAGGAAACGGCGGGTGTGCAGCAACGGGGCAGGCGTGTCGGCAGGCATGCGGACTCTCCGGCGCGTGGCGAGGCACCCCGGCATGAAGCCGGCGTCGCCACTGTAACGTATACCATCAGAAAAGACAGGGCGCGTGGACGTGCCAGCGAAGATGCGATCTGATCCACCACGGAGCACGACACCATACCGGGACCCAGGCATGAGCCACCCGCCGCCAGCCGTTCGTGCCGACGACTGCTGGTTTTGCGCCATCACCACGCGCCGGATGGACAACGACGTCTATGGGCCCGTGAACAACGGGACGTACTACGCCTGGATCGACTCTTTCCGACGCTCAGCCAGGGCTTTTCACCCTTACCCCAATATCAATTAATTACTGGCGGAGAGGGTGTCTGCCGAACAGCAATCCGGACCTATCCGCGCCCATGCTCGAAACCCTTATGCAAGGCCGTTTTTCCGGCCGGTTTCAGTTGAGCGTCATCCCCTACTATCCGCTTGCATCCGCGCCAATCCCCTAATAGATTAGGGGAGGGACAAGGGGACAAACCGAGTCATCCCCTACTTGGCGGAGGATCGGGCGATGCGCAAGGCGGCGGGACTGACGGCCTTGACGGTCAAGAGCGCGAAGCCGGGGCGCTACGGCGACGGCAACGGCCTGTATCTGCTGGTGCGCGAGGGCGGCGCCCGCTGGTGGCTGTTCCGCTACCACGTCAACGGCAAGATGCGGGAAATGGGGCTTGGCGCCGCACCATCGCCGGCCAGCGCAGAGAAGGGCGCCACCGACCGCGAAACCGTGACGCTCGCCGACGCGCGGGAGAAGGCCAAGGCACTGCGCGAGATCGTGCGGGCCGGTGGCGACCCCCTCGCCCAGCGCGACGCCGACGCCAAGGCCGCGTCCGCCGCCGCCCAGCATGCCGCCGTCAAGGCGATGACCTTCCGCAACGTCGCCAAAGCCTATCTCGCGGCGCACGAAGCCGGCTGGCGCAACCCTAAGCACCGGGCGCAGTGGCGCGCCACCCTGGACGCCTACGCCATGCCGCACATGGGCGATTTGCCGGTGGCGGACGTGATGACCGGGCACGTCATGGCGGCGCTTGAACCGATCTGGACCGCGAAGCCCGAGACGGCAACCCGCGTGCGCGGCCGGATCGAAGCCGTGTTGGACTATGCCGCGGCGCGCGGCTGGCGCACCGGAGAGAATCCGGCCCGGTGGCGCGGGCATGTCGCCAACCTGCTACCGGCGCGCGGGAGGCTGGCCCGGGTGGTTCACCACGCTGCGTTGCCCTGGGAGGATATTGCCGCCTTCCTGACCGATCTGCGAGGCCGCGCCGGCATGGGCGCGCGCGCCTTGGACTTCACCATCTTGACCGCTTCGCGCACGAATGAGGCTTTGGGCGCCCGGTGGCAGGAAATCGACCTCGCCGAAGGCGTGTGGACCGTGCCGGCGGAGCGCATGAAGGCCGGGCGAGAACATCGCGTTCCCCTGTCCGATACCGCGCTGGCGATCCTGCGCGCCTTGCTGCCGCTGCGCCCGGCCGATGACGACAAGGGCGCCGCTTTCGTGTTCCCCGGTGCCCGGAAGGGGCGCCCGCTGTCCGGTATGGCCATGCTGATGCTGTTGCGGCGCATGGAGCGCGGCGACCTGACCGCGCACGGCTTCCGGTCCAGCTTCCGCGATTGGGCGGCGGAGCGCACCAGCTACGCGCGCGAGGTTGCCGAGGAGGCGCTTGCCCACACGCTGCGCGACAAGACGGAAGCCGCCTACAGGCGCGGCGACCTGTTCGAGAAACGGCGGCGGTTGATGGACGATTGGGCCGCGTTCTGCGCCAAGCCGGCGGCGGAGGGCGCTACTGTCACGCCGATCCGCTCCGCCGGTTGACCGATCCGCGCCCGGCGGTTCCGGGCAATCAGGGCGGGCCGGCGGGTGTAGAAGCACCGCGCCGACCCTGACCCCTCGCAACGTGGAGGGCACGATGCAAGAGGCTGAACGGAAGAATACCACGGCCAAGCCGCCGCAAGGGTGGAGCGAATACCAGT
>PLTJ01000142.1:225-4185 GCA_003164455.1 Acetobacteraceae bacterium | reverse complement strand
GGACAGCCAGGGGGCGCTCCGGTGGGGCGGCCCTTTTCGTGTGCTGCACGGCTGCCTTAGTGCGTCGGTGGCGGTTCGCTGAGGATGAGGCGGGCAAGCCCTTCATTGTCGCCCGCTGCGCTCGCCATGGTGGTCTTCTCCCAGCCGTCGGAATGGCACACCGTTATCATGCCATCCTGGATACCGTACCGGCCGATCACCGTACCGTCGTCGGCTTTGACCTCGGTCCAGTAACTTGGGCGTTTTAGGCGTCCGATCGCCAACGGAACCTCCCCTATGCTTCTGCATTCCATGTCGCACCCATGTTGCACGGACTCGCCGGGGCTGTCCGCATGGCCGGCCGTTCCCCGCGGGCCGGCCCTTGTCGTGTCCGCGCCCGTGTCCGCACCGGGCCGGACGGGTAGCGACACACCACCGCGCCACCGGCCGCCGCCGGAGGTGACCGGGCTGGGCTGCGTGTTGCACGCGGCTCGCGACTTGCGTCCGGCAGGTCCGCGGCAGGTCCGCGGCCTAAGGGCGCCTTCGCCGCGTCTCGCCAACCTATTGAAAAGCCTGGAGGTCCGGGCGGGAATCGAACCCACATACGCGGATTTGCAGTCCGCTGCATCACCACTCTGCCACCGGACCCACTGGTGCAGGCTCAGGTCTGGAAAACCGCAGAAACCCGCCGGTTTACAGCCCCGAAAACTCGTCTAGCACGTTCATCCGGGTCTCGCTAGGTTCGGGCTTGCCCTCTTCAGCCCGTAGATCGCCGTACCGAGCAGGGCGGCGTTGACCGTAATGACGTGAACCGGCACCAAACTGAGCATGTTGGCAAAGCGCCCTTTGGCGGTGAAGGCGCGCATGAAGGCGCCGTCCTGAAGCTGCGGCACCAACCTCGGCGGCATGCCGCCGGCCAGATAGACTCCGCCGGTCGCCAGCACCTTTAGCGCCAGGTTGCCGGCCTCGGCCCCCCAGACGTCGATGACGATGCGCAGCGTTGCCGCCGCGAGCGGGTTGTTCGCCGCGTCATGCAGAGCGGCATCGACAATGCCCGGCGTGCGGTCGGCCGCCGTTTGCAGGGCGGCACGGAAGACGGCGCTTTCCGAGGCCGGATCGCGCGAGCGCAGAAAGTCATAGACGTTCGGCAGCCCGGAACCGGCGCAGACCCGCTCGTAGCCCGCATGGCGAAAACGGTTGGTCAGGAAGGCCCACAGTCCGGCCTGGATGTCGTTGGTGGGGGCAAAATCGGTGTGCCCCCCTTCCGAGGCGCAGGCGATGTACTCCTGTCCATTCCAGATCAGGAACGCCTCGCCGAGCCCGGTGCCGGGCGCCAGCACCGCAAGCGGCGCGTGTTCCACTGTGCGACCGGCATTGATCCTGACCGTCTCCTCGGGCCGCAGGTGCGGCACCGCGTGGGCGATGGCCTCGAGATCGTTCAGCAGGTGGACGCTGCGCAACCCGAGCGCCTGGCAAAGGACCGATTCTTCAAGATCCCACGGCAGATTTGTCAGCTGCACGTGGCCGTCGACCACCGGGCCGGCGACGTCGAAACAGGCGGACGTGGCGTGCCCGCCCGTCGCCGCCAGGAACGTTTCCACGATCGGCACGAGCCCCGCGAAGTCGGCGCTGCGGAATTCCTGCTCGGCGACGAATTGGCGCGGACCGGCCTCGGGAGAGACCAGCGCCAAACGCGTCTTGCTGCCCCCGATATCGCCCGCGATCAGCATCAAGATGCCTTTTTCCAGAGCAACTGGATCTGCTCCAGCGACTGTCCCTTCGTCTCCGGCACCCGGAAGTAGATCCACACCCAGGCGATGACGCAGAACAGCGCGAACAGCCAGAAGGTCAAGGAATTTCCCATCGCCCCGATCAGCGTCAGGAAGAACTGGCTGACCAGGAAGGCCGAACCCCAGTTGACGGCCGTTGCGACGGCAACGGCGCGGCCGCGGATGTGGCCGGGGAAGATCTCGTTGATGACCGTCCAGACCACCGGCCCCATCGAGAAGGCGAAGCAGATAATGAAGCCGACGAGAGCGAGCAGGGTGACGATGCCGGCGGCGCTCGGCCCCGTCGCCGCGGCGCCGGCGGCGGGCGTCACGATGAAGCGGAAGGCGATGCCGACCACGACCAAGCTGATCGCCATGCCGATCAGTCCGGCGAGCAGCAGCTTCCGCCGCCCCAGCCGATCAATGTAGGCGATGGCGATCAGGGTCGCCAGCACATTGACCCCGCCGATCGCCCACGTGGTCGCCGTGGTCTGCGCCGATTGCGTCGCGAAGCCGGCGGAGGCGAAGATCTGGTCGGCATAGTAGATGATCGCGTTGATGCCGGTGATCTGCTGGAAGACGGCGAGCCCGATGCCGATCATCAGCGGGCAGCGCCATTGGCGATGGAAGACGACGGCCCAGGAGGCGCGTTCGCTCTCTTGGTGCAACGCCGTCGCGATGGCGTCGAGCTGTGGCTCGACATTGGCGCCCGGATGGATCTTGTGCAGTTCGGCGGCGGCATCGGCCCGGCGCCGCTTCATCATCAGCCAGCGCGGCGACATCGGCGCCACCAGGGCCACGCCGAACAGCAACAGCCCCGGCACCGCCGCCGCCCCCAGCATGATCCGCCAGGAATCGCTGTTCGACAGCCAGCCATCGACCAGGTACGCGAGAAAGATGCCGGCGGTGATGGCGAGCTGATAGGCGGAGACGAAACGGCCGCGCACGGCCGGCGGCGCCAGCTCGGCGGCATAGAGCGGCGCGGCGACGGCGGCCACACCGACCCCGGCGCCGATGACCAGCCGCCCCGCGACCAGGACCAGCGTGCCGGGCGCCACCGCCTGCACCACGGCGCCCAGCGTGAACAGCGCGCCGGCGATCAGCACCGTGCGCTTGCGGCCGATGCGGTCGGCCAGTTCACCGGCGGAGAGCGCGCCCAGCAGGGCGCCCAGGGTGACCCAGCTCGTGACCACCTCGACCAGCAGCGCGCTGAGCGAGAACGTCGCCTTGATGCCGTGCAGCGCGCCGGAGATCACCCCCTGGTCGTAACCGAACAATCCGCCGGAGAAGAGGACGACGAGCAGCACCACCACAAGCCAGGGCGTCATCCCCTGGGCAGATGACGGCGGGACTGTCACTGGCCTGACCGTTGCCTTGGGGGGGGAGAAGGCTCGCTTGCCGGCGGCGCCAGAACTCGTCAACGGTGCCTTCATGGTGATTCTCCCTGCATCAGGCTGAAACCCCATCACGATCCAGGCGCGCCGGACCGCGATCATGCGAGAGCTGCAACGGCACGGCAACACGAATCGTTGCCTTCACACGGCAAGCGCCCGTTCCCGCCACGACCATTACCATAGCAGTCGATACGGCAAGCGGGAGGTTCGGAAAGTACTCAGATCCATGTATTGTCAGATTAAGATTTGGCGAACGTCCCACTGCCCGGCCGGCCCTCCCGTTACCCCCCGGTTCAGGCTTTCCGGCGTCCGGACGCTCGCCGGCATGGGTATTTTCCGAGCCTGCTCCTGGTTGTCCCCCGGCAGGTAAGGTGTGGGTTGGCCGTAGCGGTTCCGCCTTCGCCCATGGCGCGTTATGGGGTTCGTGGCCGCTTTGCCCGCCAAACGCGCAGCGATGCGCCGGGCATTGCTTGCCCGCCCGGGCGCAGAACCAAAAGATAAAAGGGGCTAAAAATGGACGCACCCACGTCGACGCGAGAGCTCCCAACCCGGAACAGCGCCACGGGGACTCCCGGCGGGAAACCCACATTGGGCGTCGATGAATTGCGGAAAATGAACGCCTACTGGCGGGCTGCCAATTACCTGTCGGTCGGGCAGATCTATCTCTATGACAATCCTCTCCTGCGTGAACCGTTGACGATGGCGCACGTCAAACCGCTGGTGGTGGGACACTGGGGAACGACCCCAGGCCAGAACTTCATTTACCTCCACCTGAACCGGGTCATTAAGAAGCATGATCTGGACATGATCTACATCGC
>PLTJ01000142.1:0-193 GCA_003164455.1 Acetobacteraceae bacterium | reverse complement strand
CGGGGTCGATCCATGAGGGTGGCGAACTTGGCTACTCCCTCAGTCATGCCTTCGGCGCCGCGTTCGATAATCCGGAACTGATCGTCGCGTGCATCGTCGGCGACGGCGAGGCGGAAACCGGCCCGTTGGCAACGTCGTGGCAGTCCAACAAATTCCTCGATCCGATCAGCGACGGCGCCGTGCTGCCGATCCT
>PLTJ01000262.1 GCA_003164455.1 Acetobacteraceae bacterium | reverse complement strand
TCAGCAAATCACAACTGTAATGCTAAGAAGAGCAGGCGATCAGACTCTGGTTGGTCAGCGTCGCGATCAATGAGGGCGCGGGCCGTACCAGCAATCCTTCATTCTGGCGGATCCCAGGATGCGAACTTGATCCACGTCAACGGGGCAGTCCATGCCGGGACCGCCACAACCAACCTGAAAGCCTATAAGGTATGGTGCCGATCACCGATTCAACACTGCCTGAGAGACACGGCGCTGAATCCGATGGCAGCCCAGTCGCGCCCGCGCAATCATAAGCGCTGCCCGCAAGCACTGATCTGCAGGCGGTCCCCACTGGGGGGCCCACACCTCAAAGCGCCCTTTCGCCTGCGGCGATTTGGTCCGCGACGTGGTCAATCGCGCGGGTTATTGCCGCAGCGACGGCGGCATCGCTGCTGTCGGCTGCCCACTCGACGAAGGTGTCGCGTTCGCTGCGCAGGACGTGACCGCCATCGCCGCTGGCGATGGTCCATCGCCCAGTCACCATGCATTGGCCATCGGGCCTGATTTCGAAGGACTCCACATCGACCAGGATCTGCTGCGCCGGCGGCACGATCGGCCGGTTGGCAACGATGTCGTCGGCAGGCAGGCGAGTAGCCAGGGCGGCGGCCAAGGCATGGGTCAGGCCGACCGACAGGCGTTCGGCCCAGCGCCCGGTCGGGCTGGCCTTCACCTCATTTTGCCCGCTGCGCCGCACAATATCCTGGGTATCGAGATAGTCGGGAACCGACACGGGCGAGAGACGTATGACCAGTCGTTCAGACTGTGCCGACACGCCGGGATCCGGACTCGGTGGATCGCCGAGCAGATAGATCCGCGCGGGTGAGGAGCCGCCACAGCCCTCCACAAGCATGAGTAGGGCAAGCGGCCACACGTCCCTCCAGCTACACAACCGCATCACTGTTCAGCCTTTCCGGTCAGGAGGGTGGTAGGATTGCGCTCGACCTCGCGACTGAAGTTTCGCAGCGAACTGGCGGTCGCGGCCAGGTCGCGGATCGCCGATTCTAGGTCCGCGCGGGTTTGCGATCGCGCTGACGTCATGTCGTTCACCGACGCCATCAGCGTCTCGGCCGCATGCGCCGTGCGCGTCGCCTCGACCAGAACGCGGCTGAGTTCGCTGCCTCGCGCGGTCAACTGCTGGCGCCCCTGCACCGCCAGTTGATCGATGTCGCCGAGCGTCCGGGCGGAATCGGTCCGGAGCTGTCGTACCGTCTCGGTCGCGGCCTGCAGGGTTTCGCGTGCGCTGTCCGAGGTTTTTTGGACATTGTCGATGAACGGGCCGATCTTGTCGCCAAGCTGATCGGAGACCCACTGGATGCTGGTGAGCATCCGTTTTGAGCTGTCCACCAGCTCAGGCAGATGCAGTGCCGCAATCTGATCTTTGACCGCATCCAACTGGGACGGGATCGCCGGAATCTCGGGCACGCCCTTGTCGCTCCCTATCGGCGACACCTTGATGTCCGGCCGCAGATCGAGGTCAACCTGAAGCTGGCCGGTGACAAAGCTCGTGGTGTTGAGTTGTGCCTTGAGACCGGCCTCCAGCAGGCGGTCGAAGCTCGCATTACCTACCGCGAGGTTACCGTTGACCAGGGATACCGCATCTGGCTGCAGATCGAGATAGACCGGGATGCGTGCCGTCATATCCTTGGCATCAAGGCGCAACGATATGCGCTGCACCGAGCCCACTTGAACACCGCGGAAGGTCACCGGAGCGCCCACCGCCAGGCCCGAGACGGAACCTTGAAAGAACACCACCGCCCGGAAGGAATGACTGAAGAGATGGAGGCTGCCAAACAGCAAGACCGCGGCAATGCCCAGCCCCAATCCACTCAACACGAAGCCGCCAATAAGAGCTGGCTTAACCGCTGCCATCCGCGTCTCCCTTCGTCTGGTTGCTGCCGCGGGAGCCTTCACGATTCATGAAGGCATGGACCACCGGATGCTTGCAGTCATCGCGCATCGCCTTGGGCGAGCCGTGCGCGATGGCCGTCCTGGTCTCGGCATCGAGGAACACACCATCGTCGCAAATGGTGAACAGGCTCGGCAATTCGTGGCTGACTAGCACCACGGTGGTGTTGAAGCCATCGCGCAGCTCGAGGATGAGATCATCGAGACGCGCCGCGCTGCCCGGGTCGAGGCCGGCGGAAGGCTCGTCAAAAAATAGAATCTCCGGATCGAGCGACAGCGCCCGCGCGAGCCCGGCCCGTTTGCGCATGCCGCCGCTCAACTCGGCGGGCATGCGGGCGCCGTCGCTGGGCAATCCGACCAGCGACAGTTTCAGCCGGACCAGCGCGTCGATGGAGGCATTGTCCAATGGCGTGAACATCCTGAGCGGCAGTGCCACATTCTCGGCGACGGACATGGAACTCCAGAGCGCACCGCTCTGGAACAGCACGCCGAAACGGCGGCCGAGATCGGCGCGATGCTGCTCGCTGCCGGCCCAATAATCTTCGCCATTCACGCAAATCGTGCCGGCGGATGGCCGCAGCAACCCAATCAATGCCTTGAGGACCGTACTCTTGCCGCAGCCGCTGCCGCCCATGATGGCGAAAATCGAACCCGGCTTGACCTCGAACGAGAGATCCTGCTGCACGGCACGCTTGCCGTAGCCGACCGTCAGGGCTTGCACGCCGAGCTTCGGATGATCGCCACCGATATCCATCCGTCAGATATCCAATGCGTTCGCACAGACGGCAAACAGCGCGTCGAGCGCGATCACGCTGACGATGCCGATCACCACGGCCGTCGTGGCCGCCCGGCCGACATCCGCGGCACTGCGCCCGGCCCGCAAGCCGACCCGGCAACCAGCGAAGGCAACCACGGCGCCGAAGACGATGCTCTTGGTCAGGCCAAACAGGAACTGGTAACCATTGACGGCGGAACGCGTCTGTTCGATGAAGGTTGCAGCACCGAGATCGAACATGGCGACGGCCACGACGAAGCCACCAAAGATGCCGACCGCGCAGCCATAGAGATAGAGGATCGGCATCATGCTGGTAAGGGCGACGACCCGCGGCAGGATAAGGTAGTCATACACGGGAATGCCAACCACGCGCAGGGCGTCGATCTCCTCGTTACCCTGCATCGTGGCGATGTGCGCGGCATAGGCGCCGCCGGTCCGCCCGGACATGATGATCGCGGTCATCAGCGCCGCCATCTCTCGCACCACGGCGACGCCGACCAGATTGGCGACATAGATGCTCGCGCCAAAACGGCGCAGCTGCACGGCGCCCACGAAGGCCAGAATGCCCCCCACCAGCACATTTACCACGGTGACGATCGGCAGGGCTGCAATCCCCGCCTCCCATGCGCAATCCAGCACATCGGAACGCCGCATGCCCGCGCGGCCCCGTAGCACGGGCACGACACACAATATCGACTCCCCCACAAGGGCAAGGACCTCGACCATCTCTGACCAGCCGGCGATCGCCTGACGTCCGACCCGTTCCGGCAACCGCTGATGCGCGGTCGGCACCGCCACCGGCACGACATCGACGGGCGCCAGCGCCAGCAACTGTCGCGCCGACGGCGGCAAGCCCGCTTGGTCGAACGCCACGCCGCACTTTGCGGCCTGGGCCCGGAGAGCCCACAGAAAGACGATCAGCGCACTGTCCCAGCGGCCAAGCTGCGCTGCCTCGAACGACAGGGTGCTCGCACTCCTGGTCGTCAGGAGGCGTTCCGCCGCGCTGGCCTCTATGCCGGTCTGCCGAACGATCCAATCACCCGATAGAACGACCACAATTTCAGAACCCTGAATACGGGCCGCCCATCCAGGACCCGTGAGAGCCGCAGTCACTGGTCGATCCATCGCAGCACCACGGGCTCCCCAGTCAAGCCCTCCCCAGGCGAAACACGTTCGCTGTCGATGTCTTCGAAGTAGCCCACCAGTAGCATGACTCTTCAGCTCCGCGGGGGGTTGTCCGGTTAGGATGCCGATGTCGACGAAACGACGCTTTGGTGTTCTTTTTGATGGATTACATAGACGTAGTAAAGGGTCGGCACCACGAACACGGTCAGGGCCGTGGACACAACCGTTCCGAAAATCAGCGAGATGGCGAGACCGCCGAATACGGGATCGGTCACCATGAACGCCGACCCCAGAACGACGGCCAGCGTCGTCAACAGAATGGGACGCAACCGCACGGCACCAGCCTCCCTGGTAGCTTCCTCAAGCGGCATGCCCTGACGCAAATTGTCTTGAATGAAGTCGATGATCAGAAGGGAATTGCGGATGACGGCGCCGGATAAGGCAATGATGCCGACCATTGAGGCGGCCGAGAAGTCCGTGTCCATGATCCAGTGCCCGGGGAAGATGCCGATGATCCCGAGCGGCACAGATGCCATGGCGATCATCGGAATGACGAACGAACGGTAGTAGGAGACCAGCATCAGGAACACCACTGCGAGGGCGCCCCCCAACGCCATGATCAGGTCGCGATAGCTATCAAGCGTCAGCCGCATTTCGCCACCCCACAGCAATTCATAGCCATTGATGACGTTGGGAGCTTGAGGTATGAGAGTCAGATTGCCGGTTCGCATCGGACGGCCGTCGGGAGCCATCATGCCGTCGAGGCGGTGGTTGAGATCAAGCACGGCATAAAGTGGCACCGCGGAGCCGAGTTCGGCCCCAACAAAAGTGACGCGCTCGTCGTCCTTGTGCAGGATGGGTCGGTCGGTCTGCCCCTGAACCACCGTGACCAATTCCGACAAGGGGACTTTCTGTCCCTGGGCGTTGTCAACATAGATGCGGTCCAGGCGCGTCGGATCGACTTCGTGACTGCGGGGAACGAAAGCACGGACATCGACCGGATTTACCTCATCGGCAGGATGAGCGCGGCTGACCACGGTGCCCCCATAGATCAGACGCAAGGTCTGGGCAATCTGGGCCACCGAGACGTTTGACAAAGCCGCCTTTTCCTTGTCGGGAACGATCTCATGCTCCACCACATCGACCGGCTCGCTTTCCGACAGATCAACCGTATCGTAGGTGCCGGCAAAGGCGTGGAATACCTGCGCCGACAGGGTTCTCAGCCCGTCAAGGTCGGGGCCATGAATTTCGGCCAGAACGGTCGCCTGCATCGGCGGTCCAGGCGCATCTTCGACCAGACTGACCTTGGCACCCGGATAGCGGTTGCGGATTTCGTTGATCTTTGGCCGCAATTCCCGCACGATGTCGATGGAACTGGCGGAACGCTGGTGCTTGTCGATCAGGTTGACGCGGATTTCACCGACATAGCTTCCCTGACTGTCGGCCGTGCCCTTTTGCAGTGCATTGAAATCGGCAACCCCCGCCTCGCCGATCCAGGTTTGGTAGTTCAGGACGTTTTTGTCCTGGGCGAGCAGTTGCCCGATCTCACGCGCCAGGCGATCCGTTTGCTCGACAGGCGACGTCTCCGGCATGCCAATGACAACGTTGAAGGTGTTTTCGTTATCTTTCGGCAGAAAACCGAGATTAACGCCCAGAAAGGACTGCGGCCCGCCAACTCCCGAGGGACGGATGAATTGCCACACCCCTTGCAGAATTGAACAGGTCATCAGGACCAGAATAAAAAGAACTAAACGGCGACGCGCCTTCGGTTTCTCCTGCAAGGGCCGGATCAAGGGAAGGTAGATGCGGCGCAACAGATCGGGGCGCGGCGGCGGTTTTTCCTTTTCACCGCCGCTTGGCTCCTTGTGGCGGCTGATCCACCGATTGGTCGCCCAAGGCGTCACGATATAGGCCACAACAATGGACGCCACCATTACCACCGGAACGCTAAATGCGATGGGATAAAAATATTGCCCAGGCATTCCAGTCAGCAGCAACAGCATCGACAGAAAAACCAGCATCACGGAAAACGTCGCCAGATTAGTGGCGTTGCCGATTTCATTGGTAGCTGCGATGGTCGCTTCCAGCTTGCTCAGTCGGTTGGCAAGTTTGTAGTGACGGTGGATATTCTCGATGACAACGATACCCGCGTCCACGAGGAGGCCAAGCGACAGAATTAGACCATACAACGTGACACGATTGATGGTCACGCCGTCAAGCAGGTCGGCGGCCAATGTCACGAACAAGACCAACGGAATAGTTAGGCTGACAATCAGAGCCTCTCGCCACCCAAGAAAAACCATAAGAATGAGGCCGACAGTGATGGCCGCAAGAGAAAGATGTTCCAGCAGTTCGTTGACGGCGGCGTTGGCTTTCTGGCCGTCGTTGCGGGTCACCACCACTTGCACATCTTGCGGGACGAACTCGACCTTCATGCTCTCAATGCGGGAGATCACGCTGTTGGTGACAACAACCGCATTGGAACCCTTCTTTTTTGCCACCGCGATACTGACGGCAGGCATTTCCGTCAAACCAAGGTTCTGAAATCTTTTATCGGCGGGGCCGAACGAAAAACGGCTGAGCCTGTCAATCTCGGTTGGCGGCCCGTCCTTGACGACCGCGACATCTCTCACATAGACTGGACGCCCCTCGTGCACACCAATGATCTGATCGCGCACATCATCTGCCGAAGTGAAAAAGCCTCTCAACTTGATGGCCTCGGCGGCATTTTTGCGAACTGTTTCCTGAAGCGGCACCGACAGATTGCTGGAATCGAAGGCGGCGGCGACCTGACCGATGGTCAGGCCAAAGGCCTGCAACTGATCCGGATCAATCTCGATTCTGATTTCCCTATCATGGCCGCCGCGCACGGTGACGACCGAAACATTGTCCAAACTGTGGAGCCGTTCTGCCATTCTGTCGGCCAGGCGTTTCAGGGCGTAATCGTCATAGCTGGGCGAAGCCAAGGTAATCACAACGACAGCGACGTCATCGACATCGACTGCCTTGATTTGTGGGATACCGGCATCGGCCGGCAGCCGCCCCAGGTTCGACAGGACGCTGTTATAGAGCTTGACCAGAGACAGTTCCTTGGATTGGCCGACCTTGAATTGCACCGTCACAATGCCAACGGAGTTTAGGGCGGTGGCGTTGGTATGATCGACGCCGGTCATCTCGCTCAGAATCCCTTCCAGCGGGGTGACGACGAGTTCCTCCACCTCTTTGGCCGAAGCACCGGGCACCGTCACGGACACCTGAGCGGCGGCCACGAGAATTTGCGGGTTTTCCTCGCGCGGAGTCAGCAGCACAGCCAGCACACCGACGACGACAATGCCGACGATCAAAACGATGGTCAGTTTGGACTCGATAAAGGCTCTCGCCAGGCGGCCGGCAAGATTTTCGGGATGATCACTCATGCTTTTCATCCTTGCCGTCGGCGAGAATGACAACCCCATCCTTGACGGTGTTATCGACGCGAGAGAGAATCTTTTCGCCCGCTGACAGCCCGGAAATCACCTCTATCAACTCATTCCATTCACGTCCCAATCGTAACCAGCGGAAATGGGCAACATTCCTGCCGTCCACGACGAAGACCCCGTCCAGCCCGCCACGCTGAACCAAAACCTGCTTTGGGATCACGGGAGCCGGCGAACTGCCGAGGATAAACACGGCCCGGCCGAACATTCCCGGCAGAATTTCGGGGGAAACCGGGAACGCAACATCGACCTCGTAACGCCGTGTTACCGGATCGCCCGACGGAATGATGCGTCGCACTGCGCCTTTGATTGCATCGCCATGCGGCGCATCAATTCGCACGCTCGCCGCCATGTTGGGCGTAATCCGCCCCACGTTGCTTTCGGAAACAAATATTCTGAATAGCAAAACTTCCATCGATTCGATAGTCAGGATCGGGACACCGGCAGTCGCCATGTCGCCACGGTGCTTGTATCGTGCCACCACCACGCCATCGACCGGGCTGGAGATGGTGGTATAGGCCTGCTGCGCCTGGGCGGACGCCAGAGCCGCTTCGGTCTTCGTCAAAGCGGTCTGGGCGATATCACGCCGCACCTGCGCCTTGCGCCTGGTATCGGCGGAAACCCATCCCTGCGTCGCCCCCGTCGAAAATGCTTTCAGGTCGCGTTCGGCATCGGCCAGATCGTCTTTTGCCGCGGCAACGCCTGCCTGCGTTTGACGAATGGCGCTATTGACGTCGGCGGGGTCGATCTGCACCAGAACATCGCCCCTGCCGACCTTCTGCCCTTCGCGGACATCGAGATTCCTAATGAAGCCGACAACGCGCGACGTCACGTCAATACGCTCATCGGATATGACGCTGCCTGGCTCGCTATCAATGTCGGGAATATCCGCTGTCTGAACAACCTCTGTCGGCATGTGGATCTTGCGCTGCTCTGCAACGGCCTTTTTGTCGCCGTCTCCGCACACCGACAGCAGGCTCGCTAGGACAAGAAGGGTAACGCGCGATCGATTGCCCATTTCAACGCCCGCTTACACCTTTGCCTAATGGAAACGTGGTGCGAATTAGTCTCAGTACATGGCGAGCCACCGCGTCGGAAGAGGCGTCCTCCGGACCGCCGCCTGTGAGATGCGGCAGCACGCGTGCGAACTGGTAACTGCCGAGAACGAGGCTGGCGACGAAATCCGCTGACATGACGGGGTCGGACGTTCCAGCGCAATCCGCGATCAACTTTGTCGTCAGGGTGAACGGTTCCTTGAAGACCGTTTTCGCCAGATATTCAAGGCGCTCAGCGGTCCCGTCCAGCAACTCCCGAAGAATCAGACGCGTGAATGGTTCTTCGCCGAAGATCTCTCCGACGAACCACAAGACAAACGCTTCCAGGCGATCATGCGGCGAAGCGTGCTGTTTCAGCAACCCTTCGAGTGGAGACATCCGCTCGGAAAACACATAGGTCAAAGATGCCCGAACCAGTTCTTCCTTGTCCGCGAAGTGGTAGTAGAGGTTGCCAACCGTAACGCCGACGGCGGCGGCGATGTCACGCATAGACACCGCAGAGTACCCTTTCGATGCAAAAAGGCCAGCAGAGACTTCCAGAATAGTTTTCCGTGTACCGCCGTGTTGCATGGCCTGACCCCTCAATTTGTGGAAATTCTACATTTAGAAGTTGTTGTGATATGGACATGATCGTGAGCCTAGTCATTCCATCCGCCCCCAGCCGCCGCATAAATATTGACAAGGTCGATCCTCAGAAGTAAGTTAGAAGGTGTTTGACTTGATTCCGCAATGAGCAGATTGCGGTCGGCGACAAGGACATCAAGAAAGCTTGCATAACCATTGTCGTGTTGCTGCTTGACAAGGGTGTCCGCCGTGCTGCTTTGGGCTACTCCTGCTCTTAGCGAGGCGTTGCGGAGAGTTTCGTGCAAGTAACTCGACAACGCGTTTTCCATATCTTCCAACGCTTCCAGAACGGTTTGCTGATAGTTCAGGAAGGCTTGCTTTTGTTGCGCGTCGGACGCATCGATTTGCGATTCGATTTGCCCGAAATTCAGGATGGGCTGCGCCAAGCTGGCACTCAGCCCCCAAGGGGTTGACGTGAACGGAGCCCCTGCCAGTCTGCCGAAGAAGCCGGTTAAAGAAATATCAGGAAACCATTCTGCTTCAGCGACATATTTGGCCGAAATGCTGGCGGCAAAGCGGCGCTCGGCGGCGCGGATATCCGGACGTGTCGCTAGAACCTTAGCCGGGGCGGCAATAAGAATACGATGATTCAGAGGCTTCAACTCTTGCGTGGTTTTAAGAAGAGCGTCTTTGCTGCCTGGCGGATACCCCAAAAGAACATTTAAACGGTTAAGCGAAGAATCATAAGCCGTCTGCAGGGTTGGTATCGATGACTCGGTCATCGATACCTGAGCGCTTGCGCGTTGAACATCGAGATCGCTGGCTTTGGTTTCTTGTTTTTGGTCTTGTATAAGTTCCAGTGTCTTTTTTGTGTCTCAAGATTTTGTTTGGTAATATCGATCTGACGCTCATAATTTCGCATGTCAAAATAGTTGCGAGCGACCTCGGCAAGCAATCCGACCCTCACGGCCTGTTGGGCGGCTTGTTCTGATTGGAGAATCGCCGTCGCCGCGGCCGCACGAGCCTGATTGCGACCGAAAAGATCAAATTCCCATGAGCCTTCGATCCCGCCTTCGGAAAGGCTGACTTCCTTATAGCCTGTGAAAGATCCCAGTTCGACTCGTTGAGCGCCCAGGGCGCCACTGATTTGTGGCAGCAGAGACGATAACGCGGCCCGGCGTCCGGCGCGCGCTTCTTCCACTCGCGCTTTGGCAATCTGCAGCGTTTTGTTGTCGGCCAAGGCTTCCGTGATGAGGAAATCAAGCGTCGGATCGTCAAATTGGTTCCACCATTTCTGATCGACCTTTCCTTCGGGGCTGGCAGCCAAAGGCGCATCCAAATCCGCTGCTTCGGGGGAACCCGCCAACCTGTTCCACAAGGACGGTGTTTTGATGCCGGACTCTTGCGTTCCCACAGGGCTGGTACACGCAGCAAGCAGAACGGTGACAAGCACGACGGGAAACGGCGGCCATTTCAAAACAAGCAAGGCAACCACCATTTTCTGGGTGCGCAGTTGTCATATAAAATAGACGGTACGCGGATAACGCAGCGCGCATGCGAAAGCATGGCATGTAGTAAAATACCGCATTTCGTCGCGCTATCGATCTTTTAGAAAAGCTGTGGATATTTTCTTCCACGCCTGATCGTAAACGGATCTGGCTTCTTCCAAGCCGTCCTTGATGATCTTCCAGGATTCACCGCCAACGGCAGAGGCTTTTCCAAGTTTGGCTTCAGCCTTGTCGGTTTCGGCGGCAACGCGACGAATGGCCGCTTCACCTTCAGCACGGGCATCGTCAATGGCTTGCGAGGCAGTCACCCGGATCGCTTGCAGAGACGACTGCCAGGATTTTCGTTGGGCTTCGGCGCGAGCGGCGAGCGCCTGCTTTATTATGCTGGCATGCCCCGAGGCAACGGCAATATAATCGTAAAAGGCCAACTCAACTTCAGTCCACTCAGCCTCAAGTAGGGCGTAGTTGGCATCGGCTACTTTCCTGGCAGCGGCCACATCGGCGCGAAGGATATCGACCTCGGCCTTGAAAGCGTCTCGTCTGGTTCGGATCCTGCCAATGACGCGATCTGCTTCCGCACGGATATCGTTCTTCACGGTTTCAGCGGATTTGGTGATCGTTACGATTACCGCGTCGATTTCAGCAAGCTTTTGCTCGGTCCATTCCAGGTAATCATGGGCGCGACTTTGCTCTGGCATGGCGTGGTTCCCTTCAGCGGCAGATTGAGAGCTATTGTTATGCTTCGGTTGGAGACTCACAATTTTAGGCCATAACGGACTGGTCGAACGTACGTTCAATTAGGTCCTGTCATATTGACCTGGCGAAGTCAACAGGCCGCCGATCAGCAACTAGGAATCACAGGTGAAATTTTCGTGACTTCGGGAGGAGCGCTTTGCGCGGTTCGGGCGGATGGTTCGTTGCGTACGACGGTTACGGTAGGGACACCCGTTACCGGGCGCGCCCCGCACAGATCCGTACGAGCGGGATTACCGCATACGGCTCCTGCCTTGGGTTATGGCGCGAAGCGCTGGTTCGGGTGAGGATGGCGGGCACGGACTTTGGGGATGTATCGGGCGACAATGCGGGCGAAGCGGTCCCACGTCATGCTGCTACGCTGGCTGCGGCGCCGACCCGTACGAAGGTTACGCCCAATAGTTTCCGCTTGGCACCGGCGTCGAGCGCGAGTGCGATCAACAGGCCGAGCGAGAGTTGCCCCACGACACTCCCGCCGACAAACACGAGCGTCGCCTTCCCGATTTCGTTCAGACCCGAATAAAACAAGACGTCACGGTAGGAATCCAGCGTCGTGCGCGCCGTCGGCTCCATGAGGTTCGCATCCGTGAAGCTCATCCGCACGACCTGCAGCACCGGCCACAGATAGAAGACCGCCAGCAGGAGCCCCAATGGGGCGAACCAGATGGCAGGCGTCTCATCAAACACCCAACCTCGGCGACGTGGAACGATTTGATGGACGCCCGCAACCATGAACGTGGAGCCTATTGCCGGGAGGCTTAGACTACGAACGGTCCGCTGCCCGGTTCACCCGGGCAATCGCTTCATCAACGGCTGCATCGGCCGTACGCGTTCCCGCCAACACCTCACTGATGACGATCTGCAACTGGTTGGAAATCTCCGTGTAGATCGGAACTCCTGGGCGCGCCTGGCCATCGTTCAAGAAGACTTTGACCTGGCTATAGTACGGTGTCTGGAAGGCAGGCAACGTGTCGAACAGTGTGCGGCGGGTCGGGATTCGTTCCAGCGCTTCATTCGCCGGCCCCATGTAGACTTCACGGATCAAATCGACGCAGGCCTTGATCTTGTCCGGGTCGGAGGAAAACGCGGCGAACGTCCAACCCCCCGTAGCCGTGGAGCGGCGGTCTGCAGTCGGCCCAGGAAGGCGGGAGATCTGCCACTTCGCGAACTCAGCCGGCTTCATCGCGGCCTGCATCTGCGGCGCCAACCAGTTGCCACCCTCGAACATCGCGGTACTTCCGCTGGCGGCCGCGGCGACCAGATCGTCATAATTGCTCATGCTCGCCACACGCCTCGGGGCGGCACCCGACGTTACCAGACCCCGGTAGAAAGCAATCGCTTTCAATAGGTAGCTTCGGTTCGGCTCCTGCCCGAACACCGGCTTCCCCGCCTCGTCCACGAGCTTGCCACCCTGCGCCCAGAAGTATGGCAGGAAGTCGATCATCGTGATCTCGTTGCGGCCACCATTGAACAGGTAGCCGTCGACGCCGTTACCCGCCTTCGCCGCCGCGGCGAGTGCGGCATCCTGTAGCTGTGTCCAAGTCTCGGGTGCCTGCGGCACCAAGTCGGTATTGCGGAAGATGACGCGCAAATCCGTGGTCCACCACCATGCCCGTATCTCACCATCCGGCCCCGAAGCGATGGGAAGCACAAAGGGGAACAGATCCGCCGTTTCTTCCTTCGAGAAGTAGCGGCCGATCGGCTTGAGAACACCCTGCTTGATGAACAAGGGGACCTGGAAGGAGTCAACCTCTGAACAATCGGGCGCGCGCCCACCGCGTGCCTGCTCGATCAGGCGCGCGTGTTCCTGCGGAATCTGCAGCGACATCAACTCGATATCGACACGCCAGTCCGGGTGGCTGCGGGCATAGCGCTCGTAGAGCGCCGTCATCGGCCGCCCAAACTCGGGCTGGGGGTTGTTGTTCGACTGCCCCGCCAGAACGCGGAACGTGAACGACTTCGGCGCATCCTTTCGGCCGATACGGTCCGGAGCGACGAGATCCTGGGCCAGAGCCGCCTGGCACAGTCCTCCGACGGACGAGATTAGTACTGCGAGTGCAAGCCAATGCTGCGGTGCCATCATTGCCTCCCTGTACACTCTCATCGACGACGCCTTATGGTGGGACGCCTGTGCATAATCAGTGCATACGTGTACACTCGAGTCAACGTGAATCTCCGGGTGATACACCCGATACAGGGCCTGCCGCTGCGCCTCGGTCAGCGGCGGCGGACAGCGACGGGCATAGCCGCGGGGGTCTCGGTGTTGCGAACCTGCACGGAGTTGCGAAGGATGAGTTGTCCAGCGATCCGTCGCTCCCCGCCGTGGCCGCGTCGTGTTCCTTCGCCACAGAGCAGGTCCACGGCCGCCTCGGCA
This sequence comes from Acetobacteraceae bacterium, assembly GCA_003164455.1. Classification (GTDB taxonomy): domain Bacteria; phylum Pseudomonadota; class Alphaproteobacteria; order Acetobacterales; family Acetobacteraceae; genus Rhodovastum. The sequence goes on along the minus strand of PLTJ01000262.1, from coordinate 3,047 downwards.
ATCGCTCCCACCGGCTGGCGGATAGTGGTCAGTCCGAAGCCGGGCCAGGCTGCCGCTGGGATGTCGTCGAATCCCATGACGGAGAGATCTTCGGGAACCCGCAGACCGACCCGATGCCTGGCCACATCGATCGCGGCCAGCGCCATGATATCGTTGGCGCAGAACAACGCCTCCGGTGGCCGCTGATGGCGCAGCAGGCGTTCGGCGGCGATGTATCCGCCTGCATAGGTGAAATCACCCGCCATCTCAGTCACTTCGACCCAGGACTCTCGCCGCAGGCGTTCGAGGAAGCCCTCTCTACGCTCTACCGCGGTTGGCGTGCCAGGCTTGCCACCGAGCAGGCCGATCCGCTTGAAACCTGCCGTGATCAGGAATTCGGCGGCGGTTCGTGCACCCGCGACGTTATCGCAGGCGACGTTAAGGCAGAATGGTGTGCCGGTGCTGTGATCCACCTGTACGACGCGCATCTCCTTGCCCATCACCATTTTCATCATGCCAGGAGTAAGTCCGGTCGAAATGGTAACGATCCCATCGACCCGGTATTCGAGGGCTGCGTGGACAGCGTCGTCCGCGGTCATCCCGTCGCCGGTCGAGAACAGCAGGGCGTGGTTTCCGCGCCGCTGCAGCCGCGCGTTGATGCCATCCAGCAGTTCGGGGTAAAAGGGATTATGGAGGTCGCCCATCACCACGGCGATCAAGCGCGACTTCTGCGTGATCAGGCTCCGCGCAATCGCGTTCCGCTTGTAACCCATCTCCGCCGCGATTCTGCAGACGTGCTCGCGCGTGGCGGAAGCGATCCGGGACCCGGGCGTGAAGGCGCGCGAAACTGCGGCTTGCGATACTCCAGCCGCCTTCGCGACGTCGACAGATGTGATGGCTCTGCTCATCCGATCGTCAGCACCCTGCAACACCCTAAAGAACATCGGCTGGCGGGAGAATACGTATACATTCATGCAATCTGCAACCCGGACAGCGGGTGCTGTCAGATCTGCAGGTGGGCGAGGGTGTGCATCGGCGCACGATCTGGTCGGCAGACCGGACAGGAACTTCGCCCGTGCCGTGGCGGCGGACAACAGGAAACCCTGGTCGGAGCCAGTGGCGATGTAGCGGCAGCCCATACCGATGTAGCGAGCCGTCCATTCTTCGTCGGTGATCCCGCCCAGGCCCGCGTATTTTCCTTCTTTGCGGCGGGCCGCGATCATCGCGTCGTAGGCCACTACCACGCGCGGGTGGGCGATCTGGCCGGAGATTCCGATCTCGGCGGTGAAATCGAAATTACCGATCAGCAGGCAGTCGACCCCCGGGGTGGCGGCGATGGCTTCGGCGTTGCCGACAGCCTGCGCCGTCTCGATCATGGCGATGATCAGCACCTCGCGGTCGATTTCCTCCTGCGCCACCACGTGCTCCGGCACATGGAAGCCATACGCCGCGATCGGTCCGCCCCAGCTCCGGTGGCCCTGCGGGGGAAACCGGAACGTGGCGGCGACGTGCCGGGCCTGCTCGGGCGTGTCGACATGCGGCACGACAACCCCCTGGGCGCCATTGTCGAGTACGGGGGTACCCTCGTCGAGCGCGGCGCAGCACACACCCGCACGATCGGCGCAATGCCGACGGGCAGCGCCGCCAGGCAGAGTTGGGTCTTCAACACCGTCGACCTGGTCAACCAGCTCGAAGCCGAGGCCCGGATCGGCAAGACCGGCCAGCTCGCCGGGCAACTCGTCCGCGCCGACCTCGTGGTGTTCGACGAACTCGGCTACCTGCCGTTCGCGGCCAGCGGCGGCCAGATGTTGTTCCACCTGACCAGCAAACTCTATGAGCACACCTCGATCATCATCACCACCAACCTGGCCTTCGCCGAGTGGCCCAGCGTCTTCGGCGACGCCAAGATGACCACAGGTGGTTGCGTCGCGGCCGGTCGTAGAGACCGCGATCAAGCCGCCGGATTTGGGACGCGAGGGTGAGACGTTGCAGCGTCTTGTCCACGGCATCACGCGAGCCGAGATCGAGAAAATCGACCGGCGTCCAGACGGCGTCCGGCGTTGCCTGGATGCGATCGGCAATCTGCGTCTTGAGATCAAAGGGGTGGTCACGCATGGCGGCTCCTGTCTGAAGATTGTATGCAAACTTCGGACGCGATGCAAGGTAGATATGACGAGTCCGAAAGACATATACAAAATTCGGACAAGAGCCGGACGCGGTCCGTCGGTAATTGCAGACCCGTGGCTCGATTGGCCGCCCACTACACCGCCAAGGCTGAGCTACCTACCCTGACGCCTTTGCGGCGCCTGGAGGCCAGCGGATCACTTCTTCGCGACCCACCGGCACGGGATACCGCTGGCCCTCCGGCGAGACGACGCGGAGCTTCTGCATCATCACGACAGAGCCGAACGCGCTCATGGTCCCGATCCACGACCGGATGCCCGTCGTGCTGGAGACTGCGAGCTGGCCGGTATGGCTCTGCGAGGTCGATGGCGATCCGGCGACACCGCTGCGCCCAGCGGCGGGCGGCGTGCTCAGGGCCTGGCCCATCAGCACGCGCGTGAACGCGCCGAGCAACAACACGCCCGACTTGCTCAACGAACTGGAGCCGCCACTCGCTGATTAGCCGGGATATGGCAGCGGATGCGCGTGCTGAGATCGGCGGCGCGACCCTGTATCATACGCAAGGCATCAGCAGGGTTCATCGGATTGTCTGTCGGAGCGCCGTGGAACCGCAGGTTCATGGGCCTCGTGAATGATCCGCGCTAACGTCTTGACATCGGCCGAATCTGGGCTACCATGTTCAGGAAATGATGCTCGGCCGATTCAGGATCTCGCGGGCATTTCGCCACCACATCACACCCGACGTTAGCCGCCGTAGATCCGCGAGAGCGGGGGGATGCTTTTTTAGCACAGAAATTAGCACAGGCACCCACTAGGAGACAATTTAATTCATATTAATCAATGGGTTACACATTCACTTAAAAGACTTAAAATCCGCGGCCTTCTTGGCGTGGGGGTTCGAGTCCCCCGGCGGGCATTCAGAGTCGGTTCGGAAAGTTCATACG
>PLTJ01000145.1 GCA_003164455.1 Acetobacteraceae bacterium | reverse complement strand
GGCCGTCCACATAAGGCTGCTAGCGCAGCGGGAAGCCGAGACCGGCCAGCACCCCGCGCAGCCCGTCGCGCCCGTTGAGGCTGCTCAGCCGGCCAAGCCGGTTCTTCACCCGCTCGGTCCAGGTATAGGCACTGATTTCGTTGCGAAGCGCGAAAGCGGAGAGTTCCGCGTCGTAGGCGGCGCGCAGCGCGGCCTCGTCGGGCACACGATACGTTTCGTGGTGCAGAATGGCGGCCTGCGCCAGGCGCGGCTTCACCTCCCACGCCCCTCTCGCATGGCCCACGCACAGGCCGAACACGCCCATGGCGCCCGGGGGCAGCCCGAGTTCGGCTGCGACCGCCGCCGCATCGTTGCGCAGCGCCCCGATGTAGACGGTGGACAAGCCCAGCGATTCGGCCGCCACCACCGTGTTCTGAGCCGCCAGCGCGGCGTCGATCGCCGCCACCAGAAAGGTCTCCAGGTAGGGCAGGGCGACCAGGTCGACGCCCTCGGCCTCGCCCAGCCGTTGCGCGCGGGAGAGGTCGGCAAGGAAAACCAGGAACAACGGGCATTGCCCGATATGCGCCTGATCGTTGGCGACGTGCGCCAGCCGGGCCTTGCGCGCCGGATCGGTGACGGCCACCACCGACCAGGTCTGCATGTTGGAACTGGTGGCGGCGGACTGCGCCGCGGCCAGCAACGTCTCCAGCGTGCCCGCTGGCAGTGGGTCCGGGAGGAAGGCGCGCACCGAACGATGGTCGAGCAACAGCGCGATCGTGTCATTCCACGCGCCCGCAGGCGGGATGGCAGCCGCGCCATAACGCGCGGCGAGGGTGGCAGTGCGGCGGTCCGCGCCATCGGCAATCGTATTCATGCGATCTCGTTCCTAATGCTGTGTTGCGGCGTAACCAACGACGATTTCCGCGGCGATGCCGATGCCCATGATCTGCCGCCAGCCGATCAGCCACAGCACACGCCGGTGGAATTTCGCCAGCGGCAGACGATCCATGCGGCAGCCCGCATTCACGGTGGTGGCGCTCATGTTTCCTTCTTGGTGGCCCTGCGCAACGAACCAACTGCTACTCCCAGCCAGGGGTGTCCCCCATTGATGCAGATCAACGGCGGCCAGCGTGCGGAAGGCCGGATGGAGAGGCGCCGCAGCGCGGCCGGCTTCATAATGGACGTGCTCCTCTGCGCGTCCCGCGCCTCTGCGGTGCCGCTTTCCACGCTTGCGCCACGTCACGCTTGATGGCTGAACGGCACCGGGCAGGAGGGCTCAGTATGATCGGCGTCGATTGGGGCACCAGCAGCCAGCGCGCCTTCCGCCTCGGTGCGGACGGCACCGTGCTGGAGCGGCGTGAGGCGGCGTGCGGTATCCTGCATGTGGCCGAGGGCCGGTTCGATGTGGCACTGCGCGCCATCGCCGGCGACTGGATCGTTGCCGGCGAAACCCAGGTGCTGCTCTCCGGCATGATCGGCAGCCGCCAGGGTTGGGTCGAGGCCCCCTACCTACCTTGCCCCGCTGGCCCGGACGACCTGGCCGCCGCGCTGGTGCGGGTGCCGTTCGAAGGCGCCACCGTACTGCTGGTGCCGGGCCTCACCGACGCCGACGACGCCGATACGCCCGAGGTGATGCGTGGCGAGGAAACCCAGCTCGCCGGCCTGCCGTCGCTGCTGGAAGAGGACGCGTTGGCCTGCCTGCCCGGCAGCCACTCAAAATGGGCCCGCCTGGCCGATGGCCGCATCACCGCGTTCCGCACCTATCTGTCCGGTGAGGCGTTTTCCGCCCTGCGCGACGGGACGATCCTGGGGCGGATGATGACGGACGGGCCGACCGTGGCGGCGGCATTCGACCGTGGCGTGGCGCGCTCCGCCGAGCCCGGCCACCTGCTGCACCATCTGTTCGGCGTGCGCTCGCTGGGGCTGATGCATCGCCTGGCGGAAGCGGACAGCGCCTCTTATCTGTCCGGCCTGCTGATCGGCCACGAGGTCCATGCCGCCCTGCCCACCGGGCGGCTGGTGCACCTGGTTGGCGCCGGTCCGCTGTGCGCGTTGTATGCGCGTGCCATCGCCTCGTGCGGCGGCAATGCGGTGATCGAGGACAGCGAGGCGGCGTGCCGCGGCCTCGCCCGCATCGGGAGGGCGGTCGCATGGGCCTGAAAGAGTGGTTGGGGCGCTGCCCCCTGGTGGCGATCCTGCGCGGGGTGCGGCCCGACGAGGCCGAGGCGATCGCCTCGGCGTTGGAGCGGGCCGGCATCGCCATCGTGGAAGTGCCGCTGAATTCGCCCGACCCGCTCGAAAGCATCCGCCGTCTGGCCGCCGGTTTCGGGGATCGCATGCTGGTGGGCGCCGGCACGGTGATGACGGCGGAACAGGTGGCGGCGATCGCCGCCGCCGGCGGGCGGCTGATCGTCACGCCGCATGCCGATGTGCGCGTGCTGCGCGCGGCCAAGGCGGCCGGGTTGCTGGCCTGCCCGGGCTTCTTCACGCCGACGGAAGCTTTTTCTCTCCTGGAGGCCGGTGCCGACGGGCTAAAATTGTTCCCTGCCGAGGCGGCGAGCCCGGCCGTGTTGAAGGGCATCCGCGCCGTGCTGCCGGCCGGTACGGCCGTGCTGCCGGTGGGCGGCATCGACGCCTCCAACATGCGTCCCTGGCTGCAGGCGGGGGCGGCTGGATTCGGCATCGGTTCGTCGATCTACAAGCCGGGCGACACCGCCGGGATCGTGGCCGGCAAGGCGGCGCGGCTGGTGGCCGCACTATCCGATACGGTAGACCTCGCGCGCCGTTCCGCAGAATAGCAGGGCCTGCGCATCGGCCGGCAAATCCTCGACGATTTCGCGAAAGCCGTCGAAGATCGTCGCGAAGCTTCCGCACAAACGGTCCACCGGGAAGTTGTTCGCGAACATGCAGCGCTGCGCTCCGAACATCGCGATCGTCTCGCGCACGATCCAACGATTATCCGTCACGGTCCACGGCCGCCCGAACTGACCGACCCCGGCCGCCCCGACGGTCATGCCGCAACCGCTTGGCCAATGAGCGGTCGGCCGATACAATTCATAACCCCAGGCGTCGGGAATGTCGTCTCCGGGCTCCGACTGCGGCCGAGACAATCGGGCGCGGGATGGTTACAGTGCGATTCGAAATCTATCGGTTTCTGAACGCGGCAAACGGCGCCACGATGGTCAGGCCGGCAGCGCGCGCCAGGGTAAAGGGAGAGGAAGCATCATGCGGAACGTCTTAAGACGATACGGTACGGCGGCGGCGGCGCTGCTGTGTGGCATGGGGGTGGCCTTCAATGCGGCCGCTGCCACCGCACCGAAGCCGCCGGCTGCATCGGAACGCAGCGTCGTTCGTATCGGCGCATTGGTGGATCTGACGAGTTCCAGCACCTCGCCGGACTTCCGCGGCGCGATCGAACTGGCCGCCAAGCAGATGAACCAGGCACTGGCCCGCGCCGGCAGTCCTCTTGGGTTCGAGATCGCCTTCGGCGACACGGTCAGCGACCCGGCAAAGACGCTTGCCGAAGCCCAGCGTCTGGTCGGCACGGAGCACGTCCAGGCGCTGATCAGCGACTCCAGCGGCGACACCGCGAAGGCGAACGGGCTGAACTACGATCCCGCAGCGGGCCTGACCAAGGTGCCGGTGACGTGTTTCCAATGCTCGTCCAGCTTCTTCCATGATCCCACCGTGGTCGAAAAGGACCCGGTTACCCAGGCGGCGGAACGCGACGCCGATCATTGGCTGTTCCGGGTGTTCTATAACGCGCGCTATGAAGCGGCGGTCATTGTCCGCCTCGCCGTGGAGAAGGCCAATGCCGGTAAGGCGGCCCATACGGGCACGCTCAGGATCGGCATCTTCGCCGATGACGGGCATCGTTCTCTGGCCGAACAGATCCCGCACGTCCTGCCCGAGCTCTATAAGGGCCCGGCCGCGGTGGACGTCCACTACGTTACGACAACCGAAAAGATCGGCGCCGATTGGGCCGACGTGGTCAAAGGCAAGGACGGCGCGCCGGACGTGGTGATCGTGGCGATGCTGCCGGGCCACTCGACCGAGGCGATCCGGACCTATCGCGCAGCCGGCTACAAGCTGCCGATCGTGTCCAACAACAGCTTCCGCCGCGACTACATCCTGCAACAGATCGGCCCGGCGGCCAACGGGCTGGACGGCAGCTCGGTCACGACCGCCGACAAGAGCAAATCCGGAGCGGCGTTCGTGCACGCTTTCCGGGCGGCGTACGGGCACGCACCGGAAGTGACTTCTTCGGGCGCCTATGATGCGGCAACGACGTTGATGCTGGCGGCGGTCGTCGCCAGCGGCGAGGGGCCGCAGCCACACGCGGTGACGGCGGCGGATATCCACCGCGGCCTGACGCAGATCAACGAAAAGCAAGGACGGGTCATCCTGCCGACCGTGGCGGATTTCACCGCCGCGGTCCGGCTGGCCAGGACGGGCAAGCCGATCAATTACCAGGGAGCCTACGACGCGACGGGATGGGACGCGGTTGGCGACATTTTCCCGCCGCTGGTTCACTGGACGGTCGTTCAGGGGCACTTTGTGGAGCATGAGTTGTACGACTGCACGCCGCAGCACCCGCTTTGTCCCCCGGTGAAGTAGGGAATCGTCCGGCCGGGCACGGCACCTCGGGTTCTCGACCCGAGGTGCCGGCGGCAGACGCCTCGCGCAGTCTCGCCCAGCGGCAGCCGGAGCCCCCTGGTACACCGGCCCCGCGCTGACGCGATTTGCCTTGGTTGAGGCGGACGGACTATCCCGACACCGTCACACCACTGGATTCGCTTTCGCATGTCGCTTTCCCGCCTGCTTGCTACCCTCGCCGAGGGCAGCCGGCGCCATGCCGTCCTTGTGCTGATCGGCGCCGCGCTGCTGGCTGCCCTGTCCGGCTGGCTCGTCGTCGCCCGCCTCGGCGTCACGACCGATACCGGCACGCTGTTTGCCACCTCGCTGCCCTGGCGCCAGCGGGAGATCGCCTTCGACCGCGCCTTCCCGCAGTTCACCAACCTGTTGGTGGCGGTGATCGACGGCGCCACCCCCGAGCAGGCCGACCAGACCGCCGCCGAACTGGCGCAGGCGCTGGCCGGCGACACCACGCATCTGCGCAGCGTGCGCCGCCCGGATGCCTCCCCCTACCTGGAGGCCAACGGGCTGCTGTTCCTCGACGAGAAACCTCTCGGCGCGTTGATGGACCGTATCATCGACGCCCAGCCCTTCCTCGGCCAACTCGCCGCCGACCCCAGCGCGCGCGGCCTGTTCGGGGCCCTCACCCTGCTCGCCATGGGGGTGGAGCGCGGCGAGGCGCAGCTCGACCCGATGCGCCCGGCGCTGGAGGCGTTCCGCCGCACCCTGGCCGATGCCGCCGACGGGCATCCCAGGCCGCTGTCGTGGGAGACGCTGCTCGCCGGCGACCTGGCCGCCCAGGCCGGTAAATATCGCTTTGTCCTCGTCCAGCCCAGGCTGGACTACGGCGCGCTGGAGCCGGGCGGCGCCGCCACCCAGGTCATCCGCACCGCCGCCGCCGAGCTGCCCTGGGTGAAGGCGGGGCAGGCCCGAGTACGCATCACCGGGTCGGTGGCGCTCGCCGACGAGGAGTTCGCCACCGTCGCTCATGGTGCGCTGGCCGGGATGATCGGCAGTCTGCTGCTGGTAACGCTGTGGCTGGTGCTGGCGGTGCGGTCATGGCGGCTGATCGGGCCGATCCTGCTCACGCTGGGGCTGGGACTGACGCTCACCACCGGCTTCGCCGCGCTGGTGGTGGGCACGCTGAACCTGATCTCGGTCGCCTTCGCCATCCTGTTCGTCGGCATCGCGGTGGATTTCTCCATCCAGTTCTGCGTCCGCTACCGAGAGATGCGACTGCAAGCCGCCTCCGCCGAGGCGGCGCTGTCCGCCACCGCCGCGCGCGTCGGCCCGCAGATCCTGGTCGCTGCCGCCGCCACCGCATCCGGCTTCCTGGCCTTCGTACCCACCGATTTCCGCGGCGTGGCGGAACTCGGGCTGATCGCCGGCGTCGGCATGTTGATCGCCTTCGCCTGCACGCTGGGCTTCCTGCCGGCGGCGCTGACGCTGTTCCGCCCGCACGGCGAGGTTCGCGGAATCGGCTTCGCCTGGGGCGATGGGCTGGAGGCGCGCCTGTTCCGCGCCCGCCTCCCGATGCTGGCTGCCTTCGCGGCGCTGGCCGTCCTCGGCGCCGCCTTGTTGCCGCGGCTGACCTTCGACTCCGACCCGCTGCACACCAAGGACCCCACGACCGAGGCGATGCGCACGCTGACGGATCTCAAGGATTCGCCACTCACCAACCCATACAGCATCGACATCCTCGCCCCTGACGAGGCGCAGGCCGATGCGTTGGCGGCGCGGTTGGGCACGCTGGCGCTGGTCGACAACGCCATCACCCTGTCCAGTTTCGTGCCGACAAACCAACCCGCGAAGCTCGCCCTGATCGCCGACGCAGCCAGCATCCTCAACGCCACGCTCGCGCCGCGCGCGCCCGCCGCCCCGGTGACCCCGGCCGATCTGCGGCTGGCCGCCAGCACGGCGCTGACTGGCATGGAACACGCCGCCGTCAAGCTGCCGCCCGGTTCGGAAGTGGCCGGCATCGCCGACACGCTGCGGCGCCTGGCGGCCGCGCCGGACGCTACGCTGATCGCCGCGAACACCGCATTGACCCAGTACCTGCCACTGCAGCTTGACCGCTTGCGCACCGCGCTCGACGCCCATCCGGTGACACTGGCCGATATCCCCGAGGAGATCACCCGCGACTGGCGCCTGCCGGACGGGCGCGTGCGGGTGCAGGTGATGGCCAAGCCGCAGGCGCGCGATTCCCGCGGCCTGCACGCCTTCGTCGCTCAGGTCCGCACCGTCGCGCCGAACGCCGGCGGCTCGGCGGTCGGCATCGTCGAGAGCGCCAACACCATCGTCGGTGCGTTCCGCTCGGCCGCGATGCTGGCGCTGGTGGCGATCGCGCTCATTCTCGCGCTGGTACTGCGCCGGGCGAGCGATGTCGCCCTGGTGATGGCGCCGCTGCTTCTCTCCGCGTTGCTGACGGTGGTGGTGGCGGTACTGCTGCCGTTGCCGCTGAACTTCGCCAACATCATTGCCCTGCCGCTGCTGTTGGGCGTCGGCGTGTCGTTCAACATCTACTTTGTCATGAACTGGCGCACCGGTGTCGACCGTTTCCTGGGCACCGCAACCGCACGGGCGATCGTGTTTTCGGCGCTGACTACGGGCACGGCATTCGGCTCGCTGGCGCTGTCACGCCACCCCGGCACGGCGAGCATGGGTTTCCTGCTTCTGGTCAGCCTGGGCTGCACGCTGCTGGCGACCTTGCTGTTCGTGCCGGCCCTGTTGCGCACGCTGCGTCCGCCGGAGTGAAGGAAGAGGCCCGCACGGGCTTTCCTCCCCTACCTTCAGCTTCCATCACGCCTGGCGTTGCTTCGCCATGCGACGCGTCAGTGATCGGGGAAGGGGGCTGGTCCCGACATGCGTATTCCACATGCCTGCCCTAGGGGGCGTTTTCCGGTCCGCTTGTGAAAATGGCGCTGTAATCTCGTTGACATGGTGAACGGCCCCGCCTAGAAAGCGCCTCCCGACGCCGGGACGACTGGCGGTGGGCCCGGCAACGGGTTGTTCTTTTACAAGTAAATCTGGG
>PLTJ01000312.1 GCA_003164455.1 Acetobacteraceae bacterium | reverse complement strand
CGTCCATCCCTACTACGTCATCCGCATGCTCGGCGGCGTGATGTTCCTGAGCGGCACGCTCATCATGGCGTACAACCTGATCCAGACGATTCGCAGCCCATCGACGCAGCGGCGCGAGGCGGCGCTACCCGCCGGCCTCGCCGTGGCCGGGGAGTGAGCCGCCATGTTCAAGTTCCGCCAGGACACCATCGAGAAGAATGCGATCCTGCTGCTGGTGCTCACGGTGATCACCGTGGCCATCGGCGGCATCGTCGAGATCGTGCCGCTGTTCACCATCGAGACCACGGTGGAGCACGTGAAGGGCATACGACCCTACTCGCCGCTCGAGCTGGCCGGCCGCAACATCTATGTCCGCGAGGGCTGCTATCTTTGCCATAGCCAGCAGATCCGCACGCTGAAGGACGAGGTGGAGCGCTACGGCCACTACAGCCTGGCCGCCGAGAGCATGTATGACCGGCCGTTCCAGTGGGGCAGCAAGCGCATTGGCCCCGACCTGGCGCGGGTCGGCGGAAAATACTCGAGCGACTGGCACTACGGCCATCTCAACTACCCGCAGTCCCTGGTGCCGGAGAGCCTGATGCCGCGCTACGCCTTCCTCGCCGCCACAAGGCTCGACTACGGCCTGATCGAGCGCCACATGGCCACCCAGAGGCTGCTGGGGGTGCCGTACACCGACGCGGAGATCGCCAACGCCCGCCAGGATCTGCTGGCGCAGGCGAACGCCCAGGACGATCAGGACGCGTTGGTGAAGCGTTACCCGAAGGCGGTGGCGGTGCCGGGCCAGCCCGGTTTCCCCAGCGAAATGGACGCGCTGGTGGCGTATCTGCAGGTGCTCGGCACCATGGTCGACTTCGCCGATGTCGGCGTCGAAAAGTTGCAGCAGTAGGGGGCGCGGGATGGGCATCGTCTCGCTGATGCAGTGGCTGGTGCAGTATTCCATCGTGCCGGTCTTCGTCGTGTTCGTGCTGGTGGTGGTGACCACCTACCTGCCCGGCCGCAAACGGGAGATGGAGCGCAACGCCCGCATCCCCTTCGACGACGATCGGTAAGGAGCATCCTGGGGTGCCGACCAAGATCGAAAAGGATACGCTCTCCGGCCGCGAAACGACCGGGCACGAGTGGGACGGGCTGAAGGAGCTGAACACGCCGCTGCCCCGGTGGTGGCTGTACACCTTCGCGGCCTGTTGCCTGTGCGCGCTGGTCCTTGTCCTGCTGCTGCCGTCGATTCCCTATGGCTCGGGCTATTTCCACGGCCTGCTCGGCCTGTCCTCGCGCGCCACCGTGGCTGCCGACGTCAAGGCCATGGAAGCGCAGCGCGGGATCTTCATGGACAAGATCAAGACCATGCCGATCGAGCAGGTGAAGCAGGACCCGCAACTGCTGGCGGTGGCGACGGCTGCCGGCCGCATCGCCTTCGCCACCAACTGCCAGCCCTGCCACGGGCCGGGCGGCGAGGGCCGCATCGGCTACCCGAACCTGGCCGACGACACCTGGCTGTGGGGCGGCAAGCTCGCCGACATCCAGCAGACCATCACCTACGGCATCCGCAGCGGACACGAAAAGGCGCGCAACAGCACCATGCCGGCCTTCGGCGCGCTCGGCGTGCTCAAGCCCGAGCAGATCGAGGCGGTGGCGGACTATGTCTGGAGTGCCTTCTACGGCCATGCCGAGGCGGGCGCCGACCTCGCCAAGGGCCGCGCCCTGTTCGTCGAGAACTGCGCGGTCTGCCACGGCGACAACGGCGAGGGCAAACGCGACGTCGGTGCCCCGCCGCTGAAGTCGGCCGTGCACCTCTACGACGACACGCGCGCGGCGGTGGTGACGCAGATCACCAACCCGCATCTGGGCGTGATGCCGACCTGGGAACGGCGCGGCAACAACACCGGGCTGGATGCGGCCACCATCAAGAGCGTGGCCCTCTACGTGCACGCGCTCGGCGGCGGCGAATAGCCGGACACCGGCATGACCAGCCACGACAAGGTCCGTAAGGCGACGGCGAGCGAGGGCAAGCAAAGTCACGTCTCGCTCTATGCCGCGCGGGTCGGGGTCTATCCGAAGGCGGTGCGCGGCCCGGTGCGCACCGTCAAATGGGGCGTGCTGGCGTTCTGCCTCGCCGTCTATTACGTGCTGCCCTGGCTGCGCTGGGACCGTGGGCCGGGCCGGGTGTCGCAGGCCGTGCTGCTCGACCTGCCCAACCGGCGCTTCTACTTTTTCACTGTCGAGTTCTGGCCGCAGGACATCTACTACCTCACCGGCGCGCTGATCCTGGCGGCGGTGGGGTTGTTCCTGGTGACCAGCCTGGCCGGCCGGGTCTGGTGCGGCTACGCCTGCCCGCAGACCGTGTGGACGGATCTGTTCATGTGGGTCGAGCGCCTGGTGGAAGGCGACCGCAACCAGCGCATGCGCCGCGACCAGGGCCCCGCCACGGTGGATAAACTCTGGCGCAAGGGGGTCAAGCACGCGGTCTGGCTCGGCATCGCGTTCTGGACCGGCGGCGCCTGGATCATGTATTTCGCCGACGCCCCCACTCTGACCGTGCAGTTCTGGCGCGGCGAGGCCGGCACCGCGGCGTATTTCTTCATCGGTCTGTTCACCTTCACCACCTACCTGCTGGCCGGCTGGGCACGCGAGCAGGTCTGCACCTACATGTGCCCGTGGCCGCGCTTCCAGGCCGCCATGCTCGACGAGCAGAGCCTGATCGTCACCTACCAGCCCTGGCGCGGCGAGCCGCGCGGGCATGGCAAGCGCGACGGCTCGGCCGCCGCCGGGCTCGGGCACTGCATCGACTGCCTGGCCTGCGTGCATGTCTGCCCGACCGGCATCGACATCCGCGACGGCGTCCAGCTCGAATGCATCAACTGCGGGCTTTGCGTCGATGCGTGCAACGAAATGATGGTGAAGACCGGCCAGCCCAAAGGACTGGTCACCTGGGACACGCTGGCCGGCCAGAAGGCCCGCGCGGAAGGCCGGCACGAGGCGTTCCGGCCGTTCCGTCCACGCACGCTCATCTATCTCGCCGCCATGGCGGTGGCGTTGCTCGTCATGGGCACGGCGCTGGCGACGCGCTCGCACATCGACCTGGCCGTGCAGCACGACCGCGCGCCGCTGTTCGTGCGCGTGCGCGACGGCGACATCCGCAACGGCTACACGGTGAAGATCTCCAACAAGACCCAGGCGCCGGCCGAGTTCGCGCTGGGGCTGCGCGGGTTGCCGGGGGGCGTGATGGCGCTGGCGGAGCAATCCGGCGCGCCCGCGCCGTCGCAGGTGCTGGCGGTCGATGCCGACAGCATCGGCACTTTCCGGATCCTGGTGTTCGGCCGGCCCACCCCGCAGGCCGGCGGATCGCAGGCGCTGGACTTCATGCTGCGCAACATCGCCAACGGCGAGCGGACGACCTATGCCTCGGTGTTCCTGGGACCCGGGGGCAAGGATCGCTGAGGATGGAAAGGGGAGTGCAGCGATGAGCCAAGGTGAGCGGATCGGCACGGCCTGGCGTTTCTTCCCCTGGTATGTCGCCGGCGGGCTCGGCTTTGTCGTGGTGGTGAATTTCGTCATGGGCTGGACGGCGGTGCAGACTTTTCCGGGGCTGGCGACGACGCACGGCTTCGCCGAAAGCAACGGCTACGACCGTGTGCTGATGGCGGCTGACCGTCAGGCGGCGTTGGGCTGGACGGTGCGCGATTCGCTCGACGGCACCCACCCCGTGGTCACGGTGGCGGGCCGCGCCGGCGCGTCACTGGCCGGCCTACGCCTGGAGGCGACGATCGCGCGTCCGATCGGCGAGGCCGCGCCGGCGCCGCTGGCCTTGCACGCGGTCGGTCCGGGCCGCTACGAGGCCGACGCCGCGCTGGCGCCGGGGGCATGGGACATCGACCTGACGGTGACCGCGGAGGGCGGCGAGTATCATACGACGCGGCGCCTGATCGTGCGGTGAACTGCGCCCACTGCGGCTTGCCCGTGGTGCCGTCTTCGGCGTCCACCGTGGCGCCGTCTTCGGCGTCCACCGCGCCGGCCGGCCAGCGCTTCTGCTGCCCGGGTTGCGCGGCCGCCTACGACATCATCCAGGAACTCGGCCTCGGCCGTTACTATGCGCAGCGCCTGCTCGACCCGGCGATCCGCGCGCCGCGGCCGGACAACGCCGAGCGCTGGGACCTCGCCCACCACATCGTGACGGAGCCCGACGGCACCCTGTCGCTGAGCCTGGCGCTGGATGGGCTGCAATGCGGCGCCTGCGTCTGGCTGATCGAGCAGGTTCTGGCGCGCGAGCCGGGCCTGCTGACCGGCCGGGTGAACATGACCTCGCGGCGGTTGCGCCTGGCCTGGCGCGGCGAGCCCGGCGAGGCCGAGCGCTTCGTCGCGGCGGTCGAACGCCTCGGCTATCGCCTGGTGCCCTACGACGCCGCCGCGCTCGCCGCCGCCGCCGACCGCACCGGCCGGGCGCTGCTGCGCGCGCTGGCGGTGGCCGGCTTCGCCTCGGCCAATGTCATGATCAACTCGATCGCGATCTGGGCCGGCTTCGACGAGGGCATGGGGCCGGCGACGCGCGGCCTGCTCTACTGGGTTTCCGCGCTGATCGCCTTGCCCGCGGTGGCCTATGCCGGGCGGCCGTTCTTCCGCTCGGCCTGGGGCGCGTTGCGGGCGCGCCGCACCAACATGGACGTGCCGATCAGCATCGGCGTGCTGCTGGTCTCGGCGATGAGCCTTTGGCAGACCATGCAGGGCGCGCTGCACACCTATTTCGACTCGGTCGTGACACTGCTGTTCTTCCTCCTGATCGGCCGGGTGCTGGATCACCGCGCGCGCGGCCAGGCGCGCGCCACGGCGCAGCAACTGCTGACGCTCCGCGCCACCGACGTGGCGGTGTTGCAGCCCGACGGCAGCGTGCTGCGCTGCGCCCAGGAGAGCGTGGCGCCCGGCGCGCGGGTGCTGGTGGGCATGGGCGAGCGCATCGGCGTGGACGGTGTGGTCGAGCGCGGCAGCGCGCCGCTGGATGCCAGCCTGGTGACCGGCGAGAGCCTGCCCGTGCAGGCCGGTCCCGGAACCAAGGTGTTCGCCGGCACCCTGAACCAGGGCGAGACCCTGCTATTGCGCGCCACCGTCACCGGCAGCGCCACGCTACTGGCCGAGTGCGTGCGCCTGATCGAGGCCGCCGAGACGCGGCGCGGCCATTTCGTCATCCTGGCCGACCGGGTGGCGCGGCTCTATGCGCCGGTGGTGCATCTCTGCGCCGCGAGTGCCTTCCTGTGGTGGTGGGGCGTGCAGGGGGTGCCGATAGCCGCGGCGCTGCTGATCGCCTGTGCCGTGCTCATCGCCACCTGTCCCTGCGCGCTGGCGCTGGCGGTGCCGGCGGTGCAGGTGATCGCCACCGGGGCGCTGTTCCGCGCCGGCA
>PLTJ01000332.1 GCA_003164455.1 Acetobacteraceae bacterium | reverse complement strand
GGCCGTCCACATAAGGCTGCTAGGCTCCAAACTCAATCAGCTCCAGGAATCGGTGGTGGTTCTAAGATTCAATCGGTTTGTCCGTGGTTGGAGGAGGACGAACGATGGCTGGTGAGTTTTGGCTGAGTGATGAAGCCTGGGCGGCGATTGATGCGTTGCTGCCGAAGGTCTACGCGGGAGCGCGACGCAAGGACGACCAAGATCCACGCCATCACCGACAGCAAAGGGCGACTGTTCAGCTTCCACCTGACACCCGGCAATGTCGCCGACATCACCGCCGCCTACGACGCTATCGAAACCTTGCCCGCCAAAGGGTGTCTGCTCGGCGACATGGGCTACGATGCGCTGAAGTTGCGCCAAGACCTTGCGTTCCGGGGAACCGCTACCGTCATCCCCACCAACCCGACACACAGATACCAGTGGCCGATTGATCTCGAAGCCTACAAGGCGCGTAATCTCATCGCGCGAATGTTCAATCGACTGAAAGACTTCCGCCGCATTGCCACCCGCTACGACAAGCTCGCCCGTAATTTCGCCTCAGCCGTTGCACTCGCTGCCATCGTCCTCTGGTGGGCTGATTGAGTCCGAACCCAGCGCGCCGCCGTCATCGCACGTGGCGCCACCTACCGCTTCTTCGAGCACCTGAGGACCATCACCACCTACGTCGTGTTCCAGGACTTGTCCTACCTGCTCGGTCCATCGCCGCCGACTGCGGCAGCGCCACCGCGGTTGCCCGCGGCGTAGTGCCACGTCACCCTGAATTTTCCGGATTCTCTTTTTATATCAAAGAGTTCGTAAAACGACTGTCCAACTTGAGATTGATTGTGGCATTTTGCGATGTGAGAATACCGTGGTGGCGGTAAATCCACCTGAAAACCCATACCGCGTTGCCCGTCCTCTCGCGCCAACGTATTAATTTCACGGCGCTTCCTACTGCTCTGGAATCCAGTATGAGCCTTACACGATTATGCCGATATCGGCATAATAGATTACGTTCAAGCTACCCGAGGGCGGCCCGGAAGTATTCGGCGGCCAATGCGAATGTCCCGGTGCCGACGCTGACCGGTATCTCCGCCGCCGCAAGCGCCAGTTGCTCGGCCGACAGCAGCACTATACGCGCGTTGTCGCCAGAACCGCGCAGCAAGCCACCGCATCCTGACACCTGAATCAGCCCGGCCGTTCCGGAATAGTCACGATTTGCTGCGGCATATGCTAGCGCCACGGTGGCGGCCGGGACCACCCGGCTTCGGGCGTCGAGCGGCACAACCTTGGCCAATCCGGCCGCCAGACGTCCGATCGCCAGGCGGTCCAGGCTGCGGATGGGCGCGGTAACGTCACGATGACGTGGGCCAAGGCGTCGGACGACGTCGTACACCGCGAGCATCCGGTCCAACACAGCGTCCCTGGTAAACTCCAAATTATAACGGCGATATCCGTTAGCAACAAGGCGATCTCGAATAGAAGAATCCTGTACTAACAGGCGGCGTAGGCAGGCGGCCAGTGCCGGAGGATCGGCGATCTGGCATAGCAACCCGGTTTCGTCATCGTCCACGTATTGTCGCGCTCCGTCGGCACGGGTCGCGACCAACGGGCGCTTGGCTGCCCAAGCTTCCAGAATGACCGTGCCGAACGGCTCGTAACGGCTCGGCAGCACGCAAACGTCGCAGGCTTCAAGCAGCGCCTTGCGGTCGTCTCGCCAACCCAGGAAGCGCACGCGATCGGCAAGTCCAAGCCGGACGCTCAATTCCTCATATTCCGCCCGGGCCGGCCCATCGCCGGCGATGCATAGGAACGCATTCGGCACCTCCGTGAGTGCGTGCAGCATCGTGTCGATGCCCTTCACCTGATGCTGCCGCGACAGCACGAGCAGCATGGGGACACCCTGCGGCACGCCAAGATCGCTGCGCCTTACAGGCTTGCTGTCGGGCATCGTGCCGAACGTGTTGACCAGGAAGGCTCGATGCGGCGCTACTCCGTTCCGTAGCGTCCAACGCACGATGTCTG
This sequence comes from Acetobacteraceae bacterium, assembly GCA_003164455.1. Classification (GTDB taxonomy): domain Bacteria; phylum Pseudomonadota; class Alphaproteobacteria; order Acetobacterales; family Acetobacteraceae; genus Rhodovastum. Next base: position 616 of record PLTJ01000332.1, on the reverse strand, counting down.
GCGTAACGCCGATGCAGGCATCGGCGGCGCTGAAGTATTTTAGATTGTAGTAGTCACCGAACCAGCCGATGACTGGGCATGGCATCTCGTTTGGCACGAACGAGGTCGCGCGCGACATCCACGCATGCACCAGGTCGACGTCAAGGGTCCGCGCCAGCCGTCGGATCCGCGCCGGTGCCCCGCGCACTCGGTCGAGCCAGGAAAACCCCAGCGGCTCAGTGGCGATGCCTGCGGCGGTAAAGCGCGTGACGGCGGTGGGGTGGGGGCGACAGACCACCGTCTGCGTCACGCCACGCTCGGCAAGGCCACAGATCGCATCCTGCGCGAAGGTTTCTGCCCCGCCGATCTCGGCACCAGCAATAACATGAAGTATTCGCATGCTTACATCATATCCAGATTAAGTTATAATTATATGCGAAATGGGCATCCACTTCACGCCGTCGGACCACACGCTGAACCGGAATTCGACAAACGAGTTCTTCCGAAACTCGCAGATGCCCCGATCTATCCTTGCAGACCACCGATGGCCTGGGGTCCAGAGGTGTGAAGGGGATACCCATTATATGCGATAGCCTGTTGAACCGCTGGCCGTCAACAGGCTATCGCATATAATGGG
>PLTJ01000135.1 GCA_003164455.1 Acetobacteraceae bacterium | reverse complement strand
CGGGTCGGTCGGTCCGGTGGAAACTCATACCGATCGCCGTTGACCCCCCATGGGTCAACGGCGATCGGTATGCGTTCCCGGGGTCCAGGTTCAGCCCGTCCTGACCGGCGCATCTCCCAAAATCTCGATGGACATCGACTTGATCAGGGCGGCGACCGGGGCACCGGGGGCGAGGCCGAGCCGCGCCACCGCATCCGGCGTAACGCGCGACAGCAGGCTCGCATTGCCGACTGCCACCTCCACCAGCGCCGCCCGGCGAGCCGGATGGCCGGCAATGCCCTTAACCGTGCCGGGCAACACGTTGTGCAGGCTGAGCGCGCCGGCAAACGCGCCGACATCGGTGCGCGCCAGGATGACCTCGCGCGCCGGAATACGGGCGCGCACCGCGATTCCGACCGGCAGGTCGACCTGCGCCACCCACAACGTAGCCGGCCCCCAGGCCAGGCGGGTAAGCTGGCGGCCCGGCTCGTGCGCCGCGACCGTGCAGGACAGCACCGCGGCGGCGTCCTCGCGCGCGGCCAGCGGCAAGTCGGCCCGCGCCGCGATCTCCGTGATCGGACCTGCCGCCCGCACCGTCCCCGCCTCGATCAGCACCACCGAATCGGCAAGCTGCAACAACTCGTCCAGCGAGTGCGTCACATACAGCACGGGCAGATCCAGCGTCGCCTTGAGGCGAGCGAGATAGGGCAGGATTTCCGCCTTGAGCGCCGCGTCCAGGCTGGCCAGCGGTTCGTCCATCAGCAGCAGTTGCGGCTGCGCCAGCAGCGCCCGGCCGATCGCCACGCGCTGGCGCTCGCCGCCCGACAGCGTGTGCGGACGGCGTGCCAGCAGCGGGCGGATGCCCAGCAGATCGACCACCTCGTCGAAGCCGATCCGCCGCGTCCGCGTGCGCCGCAGGCCGAAGGCCAGGTTGCCGGCGACCGACATGTGCGGGAACAGCCGCGCGTCCTGGAACACCATGCCGACCCGCCGCCGCTCGGGCGGCAGCCAGAGGCCGGTCCGCGTGTCCGCCAGCACCTCGGCGCCGATGGCGATGCGGCATTCGGCCGCCGCCAGCAGCCCCGCGACGGCGGCGATCACCGTGGACTTACCCGCCCCGGAGGGGCCGAACAGCACCGTGACCCCAGGGCTCGGCACGTCGAAGGCGACGTCGATGGCAAAGCCCGGAAAACGGTGCCGCAGCTCGACGGAAAAGCTCATCGGCCGAACACGGCGTTGAGGCGCCGGCTTGCCCATTCGGAGGCAAGCAACCCGACCAGCGCCAGCGCGAAGGCAACCAGAGACAGTTCGGCCGCCCGGGATTCGCCGCCCGGCGCCTGTAGCGCGGCGTAGATCGCCAGCGGCAGCGTCTGCGTCTGGCCGGGAATGTTGGCGGCGAAGGTGATGACGGCACCGAACTCGCCGAGCGCGGTGGCGTAGGCGACGATCGCGCCGACCAGGATACCGGGCGAGGCCAGCGGCAAGGTGACGTTGAAGAACCGGTCGATCCGGCCGGCGCCAAGGGTGCGCGCGGCCTGCTCCAGCCCCGGATCGGCGGCTTCCAGCGACAGGCGCACGGAGCGCACCATGACCGGAAATACCATCACCCCGCAGGCCAGCGCGGCGCCGGCGGTGGTGAACACCAGCCTGATGCCGAACCAGTCGTAAAGCAGCACCCCGACCGGCCCGCGCACGCCGAACAGGATCAGCAGCAGCCAGCCCGTCACCACCGGCGGCAGCACCAGCGGCAGATGGACGACGGCGTTCAGCACCGACCGGCCCGGGAAGCGGCAGCGCGCCAGCACCCAGGCCATCAGCACGGCCAGTGGCAGGCCATAGCCGACGGCGCGCAACGCCACCGCGAGCGTCAGCCGGACGGCCTGCCATTCCTCGGGGGAAAGAATGACGGGCTACTCCACCTTGAAGCCGCGGCGGAGGAAGACCGCGCGGGCCTGCGGGCCGGCAAGGAAGGCCATCAGCGCGCGGGCCTCCGGCGTGTCGCCCGCCTTGGTCACCGCGAAGGGGTAGGTGATCGGCTCGTGGCTGTCATCGGGGAAGACGCCGGCGATCGCCACGCCGGGGCTCACCGCTGCGTCGGTGCTGTAGACGATGCCCGCCGGCGCCTCGCCGCGCTCGACCAGCAACAACGCGCCACGCACGTCCTCGGTGCGCGCCAGCCGTGGCGCCACCGCGTCCCACAGGCCGAGCTTGCGCAAGGCCTGCCCGGCATAGAGGCCGACCGGCACGTGCTCCGGGTCGCCGGTGGCGATGCGCCCGGACGGGCCGAGCAGCGACAGCAGGTCGAAGCCCGGACCGATTTGCACCTTGGTCGCGTGGTCGGCGGGCACGATCAGGACGAGGTCGTTGCCCAGCAACTGGCGGCGGGTGCCGGGCGCGATCAGGTTGCGTTCGACCAGGTAGTCCATCCACTTCTCGTCGGCGGAGGCGAACAGGTTGGCCGGCGCGCCCTGTTCGATCTGGCGCGCCAGCGTCGAGCTGGCACCGAACGACTGGCGCAGCGCCGGGTGGCCGTCCTGCTGCCAGAGCGTCCCGATGTCCTGCATCGCATCGGTCAGGCTGGCGGCGGCGAACACGGTGAGGTCCTGGGCGCGCGCGGTCAGCGGCAACAACATCAGGACGGCAAGCAGAAAGCGACGCATGGGCACGGTCCTTCTGGCGGATATCAACCGACGGCGAGAATTACATGCGCGGCGTCGAACAGCGCGGTCACCGCGGTGCCCTCGCGCAACGCCAGCGCCTCGGCGCTGTGACGGGTGATCACCGAGGTGAGCGTCTTGCCGTCGCCGATCGCGACGGTGATCTCGGTGTTGACGCCGCCGTCCACCCGATCGAGCACGGTGCCGGCAATCCGGTTGGCGACCGACAGGGGCGGCGCATCCTCGGTGCGGGCAAGGAAGACGAAGGAAGCCTTGATCAGCGCGATCACGTCGCGCCCGGGGGCGAGGCCAAGGTCGTCGGCACTGTGGCGGGTGATCACCGCGACGATGCTGCAGGTGGGAGAAACCCGCAGCGCGATCTCGGCATTGACCGGCGCGCGGGTGATGCCGGTGACCTGGCAATGGAGCGCGTTGCGGGCACTGGTTTTCATGGCGACGTTCCAGAACAGCAGGTCGATCGGCGCGTCGGGCTCGTCGCGTCCGAGGAGCGCGGAAATCTCGGTGAGCTTCGCCTCCAGCCGGCGGAAGGCGCCGATCAGGTGGCGCCCGCTCTCGGTGAGCCTGGCACCGCCGCCGCCGCGCCCGCCGGACTGGGTGAGCAGGGCCGGCGCCGGCAACAGGTTGTTGACGGCGTTCAGCCCGTCCCACACCGCCTTGTAGCTGTGGCCGAGCGCCTTCGCGGCCGCGGTGATGCTGCCGTGGGTCGCCACGGCCTCCAGCATGGCGATGCGGTCGGCCCCGACCGGCAGGCGGCCGGCGCCGCGGAAAGCGAGCAGCGCTTCCATGCGGGAGGCCGGCGGCGGAACGGCATCGATCGTCATATAGAATTTGTATATGACGTCCGCCGCGCCGGCAACCGCCGGGCAAGACCATCTTGTCATACAAGGTTCGGAAGGTTTAGAGATACCGGCCAGCGAATGACCGCCCGGCGCCGCGAAAAACCAGGGACGCCGGCTTACACGAGGAAACCAGCCAATGGTGCAACCCATCTCCCGCCGCCCGTTCCTTAAGGCCGCCGCCGCGGTCGGTCTGGGGCTTGCCGCCGCGCCCGCCATCATCGGGCGCGCCCAGGCCGCCACCGTGAAACTCAAACTGTCCAGTTCGCAGGCCAACGATCCGAAATTCGCCAATGGGCGAGTCTACTACGACAACCTGGTCAACCACCTGAAGCAGGGCGGCCTCAGCGAGCAGATCGAGGTTGACTTCTTCCCCGACAACCAGCTCGGCCAGGAAATCGACGTCATCAACTCGGTCAAGCTCGGCGTCATCGATCTGATGGTGTCGGGATCGTCGATCTCGGCCAATCTCGTGCCGCTGGTCGGCACCTTCGATCTTGGTTATCTGTTCGGCAGTTTCCCGCAGCAGAGCCGCGCCTTCGACGCCGGCGCCGCCAAGCCGATCGAGGACGCCCTGCTCAAGGGTTCCAACATCCGCATCATCGCCTGGGCGTACAATTTCGGTTCGCGCAGCGTGCTGGCGCGAAAGGCGGTGCACGAACCCGCGGATCTCGCCGGGCTGAAGATCCGCACGCTGCCAAATCCTGTCATCACCGAATGCCTGCGCCTGATGGGCGCCGCCGCCACCCCGCTCGCCATGGGCGAAATCTACACCGCCTTGCAGGCCGGCGTGCTGGACGGGCTGGAGCATGACCCGCCAACCATCGTGGCCAGCAAGTTCTACGAGACGGCGAAATTCTACTCGCTCACCAAGCATAACTTCTCGCCACTGGCGATCTACATGAGCAACGCCAACCTCACCCGCATGGATGCGAAGCTGCGCGATGGCTTCCTTGCCGCCGCCCAGGCCGCCGCCATCGACACGCGCGCGCACGGCCTGGCGGTGGAGCAGGAGGCGCTGGTGGTTCTGCAGAAGAACGGCGTGACCATCGTTGACTGCGACCGGGAGGCGTTCCGCAAGCGCGTCGCCGTGCAGAGCGAGAACTTCATGAAGTCGACGCCTGCCTCCAAGCCCATCATCGAGGCGATTCGTGCCACTCCGGTGTGAGTCCAACAGGTGACTGAACTCGTTACTGACGGCGCAGGGGCGGCCGCGTTGCCCCGGCGCCCCACCGCGTCGCCGCCGGCTGCCGCCGCAGCCAAGGTCGCGTTCGTTCCGTACCCGATAACCCGGCCGCTGCTCTTCGTCTCCGATCTGCTCGCCGCTCTCATGCTTGGGGTGGACCTGCTGGTGGTGATTGGCTCCGTCGTGGCGCGGACGACCTTCAACGCCCCGGTCGAATGGGCCGACGACGTGGCGCGCGGCTTGATGGTTGGCTCCACCTTCTTCGGCGCCGCCAGCGCGACCGCGCGGCACGAAAGCCTCGGCATCGCGTTTTTCGCCGCGCGTCTTCCCCCCCGCTTGCGCGAGCTGGTCGATACCGTCACCTGGCTGCTGATCCTGGGGCTATCGGCCTACGTTGCCTTCTATACGATCGATCTGAGCTTGATGACCACGGGCCAGACGACCGGGTCCGGCCTGCCGCTCGAATGGACGTTCTACCCAATGGGCGGCGGCATGATCTGCATGACCGCCTTCGCCGCGGAGACCATCGTGCGGTGCCGCGTGCGACGGATCGTTGAGAGCGTGGCCGTCGTGGCCGTCGTCGTCGGAGCCTACATGGCATGGGCCGCGGTGTTGCCCGACGCATTGCCCTCGTCGGGCGCGCTGATGCTGGCCGCCCTCGTGGTGACGCTGTTCGGCGGGCTGCCCATCGGCTTCGTCCTCGTGCTGGCGACGCTGGTCTTCGTGCTGACGCAAGGATCGCTGCCGGGCGTCATCGTGTCGCAGCAGATGGCGCGCGGCATCGACAGTTTCGTCATGCTGGCGATCCCGTTCTTCATCCTCGTCGGCTACCTGATGGAAGCCAACGGCATGTCGGTCCGGCTGATCGAGGCGCTGCGGCGCATGGTCGGTGGGATGCGCGGCGGACTCAACATGGTCCTGGTTCTGTCCATGGTGCTGTTCTCCGGCATCTCGGGATCGAAGACGGCGGATGTCGCCGCTGTCGGCTCGGTGCTCATCCCCGCGGCCAAGCGGTCCAAGCAGAACCCCGGCAACGCGGTCGCGCTGCTGGGTGCGTCGGCGGTCATGGCGGAGTCGATCCCGCCCTGCATCAACCTCATCATCCTTGCCTTCGTCTCGAACATCTCGATCGGTGGCTTGTTCATGGCGGGGTTCGTCCCTGCAGCCATGATGGCGACGTGCCTGCTCATCGCTTCCGTCGTCTTCGGCACCAAAGCCGGCATCACCGACGAGGTGGCAACCTTCGCCGGCAATCGCGGGGTCTGGTCCGGCACCATCGTCTCGGTCGGCCTCATCGCGATGATCTTCATCGGCTTCAAGTTCGGCTACGCCACCGCAACCGAGATCTCCGCCTTTGCCGCGCTCTACGCTGTCGTGTTCGGGGCGCTGGTGTTCCGTGAGTTGACGTGGCGCTCGCTGGCCTACTGCCTGGTGCAGTCGGCGACCCGCTCGGGGATGGTGCTATTCATCTGCGCCTGTGCCCAGTCGCTGTCGTTCACGCTCACCATCCAGCAGATCCCGCACGCGCTGGCCCTGTTCATGATCCACCTGTCGCAGACCGCGGGAATCGGGACGTTCCTGCTGGTTTCGATCGCCATCCTGATTGTCATGGGTTCCGTGCTGGAAGGCGCCGCGGCGCTGATCCTGTTCGGCCCCTTGCTGGTGCCCGTCGCGGCGCAGATGGGCATCGATCCGCTGCAGTTCGGCATCGTGCTGGTGATCTCCATGGGGATCGGGTATTTCGCGCCGCCCATCGGCTGCGGTCTGCTCACCTGCTGCCTGGTCGGCGACGTGGAGCTGGAGAAAGCGATCAAGCCGATCTTTGGCTATCTCGGCTTGCTGCTGGCCTGCGTGATTGTCATCGCCTTCTTCCCCGCCATCAGCACCACATTGCCGCACGCCTTCGGCTACTGAGGGCGGCGGCGCGACTTCATGGCGGTTCGCGATCCGGAATCGGGTCGTGAACCGCCATTTTCATATCGGGTCCAGTTGGTATTTACGGCTCGTTAACGAATGGTTGCCGTTGCCCATCTGCCCGGCGTGTAGCGTGCCGTCATGGAGAGCGTTGGTCAGGCGCGCGGCTTCTCGATGCTTGGCGGCCAGGCCGTGCCGGCGATCGTCCGTGCCGAAGCCGGGCAGGGCGCTCCGGCGATCACCATCGCCGGGCTGCCTGACGCCACCGGCGCCGGGCTTGGGGCGCGGCTGGCCGGCGCGTTGGCTCCCTCGGCACGGCTGGATATCGACATCCGCCCGCGGCGCGGGCCGGTCGCGCACGAACTGGACCTTGCCGCCGCCCTGGCCGCACTGGTGGCGATGGAAAAGCTGCACCAAGCGCCGATGGCCCGTTTCGTCGCCGCCGCCGGGCTGTTGCCGGGCGGTGTGCTGGGGCCGATCGACGGCATTGAGGCGGTGGCGATCCAGGTCGCCGCCCGCGATCTGACGCTGATCTGCGCGGATGGCCAGGCCGATGCCGCCACCCGCGCGGGCGGCGGTACCGTGCTGTCGGTACCGGATGTCGCCACCCTGCTGCGCCAGTTGGGCGGCACGACCCCGCTGCCGCCGCCACGGCCGGGCGTCGGCGGCTTCGCCGAGGGGGGCGTCATTGCCCTGGCGGGGAGTCCGCTGCTGGGCAGCGGCGCGCCGGTGCCGGTCTTCACCTCGACCGGACCGCAGGGTCATCGCGGCCGGATGCGCGAGAAAGTGCTGGAACGCGGCACCGACGCCCTGGCCGACTACGAAGTGCTGGAGATGCTGCTTTTCCTGGCCTACAAAATGGGTGACACGAAGCCGTTGGCGAAACGCCTCATCAATGCTTTCGGATCGTTTGCCGGGGTGCTGACGGCACCGGCGGGCGCGCTGTTTCCGGTGCCGGGTGTCAATGCCCATGTCGCAACCACCGTGCAGGTCGTGCGCGCCGCGGCCGAGCGCCTGGCCCGCGCCGAACTCGCCGAGCGGCCGCTGCTGAACAACTGGGACAAGCTGATCGCCTATCTGACCACCGTCATGGCGCGCGAGCCGGTCGAACAGTTCCGGGTGCTGTTCCTCGATACCCGCAACCGCCTGCTGGCCGACGAGAGCCTCGGCCGCGGCACCGTGAACCACACCCCGGTCTATCCGCGCGAGGTGGTGAAACGCGCGCTGGAACTGCACGCAACCGCGATAATTCTCGTACATAACCACCCCAGCGGCGATCCGACTCCATCGGGCGAGGACGTCGAGATGACGCTCGAGGTCAAGAACGCCGCCGGCACGTTGGGCGTGGTGCTGCACGACCACATCATCATCGGTTCCGGCGGCTGGCGCTCGTTGCGCAAGGAACGGCTGCTGTAGCGCGGCCGGGCGGGGTTTTGCCGCCTTCGGTTGACCTTGCCCCCTGCCGCCCTAACATATCGCCATCAGCGATCGAACCTGGGAGTGTTTGCGGTGACACGGTTTGCCTATGTGGCCCCGACTTCTGTCGAGGAGGCGGTCAGCGTCCTGTTCGACGCCAAAGGGGTGGCGAAGCTGCTGTCCGGCGGCACCGATCTGCTCGTGCAGCTCCGCGCGGGACGGCTGCGCGCCGATCTGGTGGTGGATACGAAGAAAATACCGGGCATGTCCGGCATTGCGGCGGAGCCCGGCGGCGGCTTCACCATCGGTGCCGCGACCCCCTGCGCCGTCATCGGCGAGCACGCGGGCCTGGTGGCGGCCTGGCCGGGCGTGGTGGAGGCGGCATGCCTGATCGGTTCGACCCAGGTGCAAGGCCGCGCCACGCTGGCCGGCAATCTGTGCAACGCCTCGCCGGCCGCCGACAGCGTGCCGGCGCTGATTGCCGCCAGGGCGGTGGTCGTGGTGGCTGGGCCGGAGGGGCAGCGCGAGGTGGCCGTCGAAAAAATCGTGGTGGCGCCCGGCCGCACCTCGCTGGCCCGTGACGAATTCGTCCTCGCCTTCCGCCTGCCGCCGCGGCCGGCTCGCGCGGCCGACGCCTATCTGCGGCTGACCCCGCGCACCGAAATGGACATCGCCGTGGTCGGTTGCGGCATCAATCTGGTTCTCGCCGCGGACGGCAGCATCGCCAGCGCGCGGGTGGCGCTGGGGGCGGTCGCGCCGACGCAACTGCTGGTGGCCGAGGCCGCCGCCGCCCTGGTCGGGCACCGGCTGGACGCGGCCACGTTGGCCGCCCTGGAGGCCGCCACCCGGGCGGCCTGCCGGCCGATCGACGACAAGCGCGGTACCATCGCCTATCGCATCAAGGTGGCTGGCGTGCTCGCCCGCCGTGCCGCCGTCATTGCCTATGCGCGAGCGGAGTCCCGCCGATGAGCAAGTTGCACGTTGCCGCCACCATCAACGGCGAGCCCGCCGAGTTTCTCTGCGAGCCGCAGCAGACACTGTTGGACGTGCTGCGCGATGAGCTTGGTCTGACCGGCACCAAAGAGGGCTGCGGCTCCGGCGATTGCGGCGCTTGCAGCGTCATTCTCGACGACCGCGTGGTGTGCTCCTGCCTGGTGCTGGCCGCCGAGGCCGAGGGCGCGCGCATCACCACGGTCGAGGGGCTGGCCACGGGCGACGTGCTGCACGCGCTGCAACGCCAGTTCCTGGAACACGCCGCGCTGCAATGCGGGTTCTGCACCCCGGGGCTGCTGGTGGCGGCCAAGGCATTGCTCGACCGTAACCCCAACCCGACCGAGACCGAGGTACGCTACGGGTTGGCCGGCAATCTTTGCCGCTGCACGGGCTACGACAAGGTCATCCGCGCGGTGCTGGACGCCGCCGCGGAAATGCGGGGGGAGACCGTGGCATGACGTATATGGGAGGCAAGGCCGACCTGCGCGTGGTCGGCACGCGCCCGGTCCGCCCGGACGGGGTGGACAAGGTGACGGGCCGGGCGAATTTCGGCGCCGACCTGCGCCTGCCCGGCATGCTGGAGGGCCGCATCAAGCGCAGTCCGCACGCCCACGCGTGCATCCTGCGCATCGACACCGCCAAGGCCGCCGCGCTCAAGGGGGTGCTGGCGGTGGTGACCGCCGCTGATTTCCCCGAGATCCCCTCCGAGGAAGCGGTTTCCGGCGACGGCTTTGTCAATTACCGGCATGTCTCCGGCAACATGCTGGCGCGCGGCAAGGTGCTCTACGATGGCCATGCGGTGGCCGCCGTTGCCGCCACCTCGGTGGCGATCGCCGAGGAGGCGCTGGACCTCATCGAGGTCGACTACGAGGTGCTGCCGCACGTCATCGACGTCGAGGCGGCGATGGCGGCGGACGCGCCGCTGCTGCACGACGACCTGTTCACCGCCGGGGTGACCCCGGCGCCGAAAAAGCCCTCCAACACCTCCAAGCGGATCGAGTTCAAGATCGGCGACATCGAGGCCGGGTTTGCCGAAGCCGAGGTGGTGGTGACAGGCCGCTACACCACCCAGGCCGTCCACCAGGGCTATATCGAGCCGCACGCCTGCGTGGCGTCCTGGGGCGCGGACGGCCAGTGCATGATATTCAGCTCCAGCCAGGGCGCCTTCATGGTGCGCGCCCTCACGGCCAAGCTGATGGGTCTCGACATTGCCAACATCCGCGCGGTGCCGGCCGAAATCGGCGGCGGGTTCGGCGGCAAGACGACGATCTACCTGGAGCCGGTGGCGCTGGCGCTGTCGCGCAAGTCCGGCCGGCCGGTGCGCATCGTGATGAACCGCGAGGAGGTGTTCCGCGCCTCCGGCCCGACCTCGGGCGCGGTGGTGGAGGTGAAACTGGGCGCCAGGCGCGACGGCACCATCACCGCGGCGCAACTGGTGGCGAAGTTGCAGGCCGGCGCCTTCCCGGGCTCGCCGTTGGGGCCGGCCTGCATGTGCTCGCTCGCCATGTACGACATCAAGAACGTGACCATCACCGGCTACGAAGCGGTGAGCAACCGGCCGAACGTGGCGGCCTATCGTGCGCCGGGGGCGCCGATCGGCTCGTTCGGCGCCGAGTGCACGATGGACGAACTGGCGCGCAAGCTGGGCATGGACCCGATCGNNGCTGCGCCAGAAGAACGCCGCGCGAGACGGCAGCAAAACCGCCTATGGCGTGACCCATCGCGATATCGGCTTCACGCAGACGCTGGCGGCGGCGAAGGCGCACCCGCACTACAGCGCGCCGCTCGGGCCCAATCAGGGGCGCGGGGTGGCTTGCGGGTTCTGGTTCAACATCGGCGGCGATTCCGCGGCGTCGGTGCACATCAACGAGGACGGCACCGCCTCGGTGGTGTCGCCCAACCCCGACATCGGCGGCTCGCGTGCCTCGCTGGCGATGATGGCGGCCGAGGTGCTGGGGCTGCCCTACGAGAAGGTGCGGCCGATCGTGGCCGATACGGCCTCTATCCCGGTCTCGGGCATGACCGGCGGCAGCCGGACGACCTTCGCCATCGGCGCCTGTGTGGTGGCGGCGGCCGAGAAGGTCATCGAGCAGCTCAAACAGCGCGCGGCGATCATCTGGGACATTCCGCCCGACGCGGTTGAGTGGAAGGACGGCGCGGCGGTGCCGGCCGGCGCCAATGCCGGCGGGTTCGACCCGCTGCCGCTGGCGGCGATCGCGGCCAAGTCGGGCCGGACGGGCGGCCCGATCGGCGCCGAGGTCACCGCCAACGTGCAGGGCGCGGGGCCCGGCTTCGGGGTACATATCTGCGANNACCGCGAGACCGGCCGGGTGACGGTTCTCCGCTACACCGCGGTGCAGGATGTCGGTCGGGCGATTCACCCTTCCTACGTCGAGGGGCAGATCCAGGGCGGCGCCGCGCAGGGGATCGGCTGGGCGCTGAACGAGGAATACGTCTACGACGCCGAGGGACGGCTGCAGAACCCGGGGTTCCTCGACTATCGGATGCCGGTGGCCTC
>PLTJ01000246.1 GCA_003164455.1 Acetobacteraceae bacterium | reverse complement strand
GCCGCGGTGGTGGCGCGCCAGCTTGGCCGGGTCTGCCTGGTGGCCTGCCCGGAGCTGGTGATCGACCTGGCCCGGCGGACCTGCTGCATCGGCGGGCAGGACTTCGCCGAGGGCGACCCGCTGTCGCTCGACGGCAACGAGGGCACCGTGCATGCTGGGCTGCTTGAGGCGGTGGCCGAGCGGCCGGAACGCGAGTTGGCGGCGATCGCCGCCTGGCCGAAGGCCTGACGCGGCGCGCAGGAGGTCGGCGTGGCGATCAAGCGGGTGGCGATAGCGGTTGTGGTGCTGGCGGCGGTCGGCGGCATCGGCTGGCTGGTGGCCGAGCGGCTCGCCGCTGCCCCGCCGCCCGACACGCTGTACGGCAATGTCGAGATCCGTCAGGTGGACCTCGCCTTTAACGCCGAAGGGCGGGTCACCGCCATGGCGCGGCACGAGGGCGATGCGGTGCACGCCGGCGACGTCATCGCCGAGCTGGACGATGTCAGCTACCGCAACCTGCACGACCTGGCGCTGGCCCGGCGCGACCAGGCGCAGGCCAATCTCGCCCTGCTGCTGGCCGGCACGCGGGTGGAAGACATCGACCAGGCCCGCGCCACGGTCGCCTCGGCGGAGGCGAACGTCATCCATGCCGAGGCGATGTTCGCCCGTCAGGCGGATCTGCAGAAACGCAACGCCTCCTCGCGCCAGGACTATGAGGATGCCCGCATGGCGCAGGATGCCGGCCGGGCGCGGCTGGCGCAGACGCGTGCCGCGCTGGCCGAGGCGGTGGCCGGGCCGCGCCGCGAGCAGATCGACGCGGCGAGGGCGGCGCTGCGCGAGGCCGAGTCCTCCGTCGCGCTGACCGCCGACACGTTGTCGCACACGCACCTGGTGGCGCCGGCCGATGGCGTGGTGATGACGCGGGTGATCGAGCCGGGCACGGTCGTGCTGCCCACCGCGCCGGTCTATTCGATGGCGATCGCCGGCGAGGTCTGGGTGCGCGCCTTCGTGCCCGAGCCGTTGCTGGCCCGTGCCGCTCTCGGCCGCGAGGTGCAGGTGCGCACCGATGGCGGGGGCGACTACGCCGGGCGGGTCGGCTACCTCTCGCCGGTGGCCGAGTTCACCCCCAAGACGGTGGAGACGCCGGAGCTGCGCACCCAGCTCGTCTATCGCCTGCGCATCCGCATCGAGAAGCCGGACGACGGGTTGCGCCAGGGGATGCCGGTGACGATCGCGCTCGGCAACTAGATGCTGGCCGAGGTCACCGGCCTGCGCCACAGCTTTCCCGGCGTGCGCGGGGCGGCGGCGACGGTGGCGCTGAACGACGTCTCGGCGCGGGTGTCGGCGGGGATGATCACCGGCGTGGTCGGCCCGGACGGGGCGGGCAAGACCACCCTGCTGCGCCTGCTGGCCGGGCTGCTGCGGCCGACCGCCGGGACAGTGACGGTGCTCGGCCACGACATGGCCACCGACGCCCAGGCCGCGCACGGCGCCATCGGCTACATGCCGCAGCGGTTCGGCCTCTACGAAGATTTGTCGGTCGGCGAAAATTTTTCTCTCTTCGCCGACCTGCACGCGCTGCCGACGGCGGTGCGGACGGAGCGCATTCCGCGCCTGCTGGAATTCACCGGGCTGGCGCCGTTCACCGCCCGGTTGGCCGGGCAGTTGTCGGGCGGGATGAAGCAGAAGCTCGGGCTGGCCTGTGCGCTGCTGGCCCGGCCGCGGCTGCTGCTGCTCGACGAACCCTCGGTCGGCGTCGATCCAGCCTCCCGGCGCGAGTTGTGGGCGATGGTGGCGGCCATGCTGGCGGAAGGGCACGACGAGGGCATGGGGGTGGTGTGGGCCACCGCCTACCTCGACGAGGCCGAACGCTGCGGCCGGGTGGTGCTGCTGCACGAGGGACGGATGCTGGCCGAGGCCCCGCCCGGCGACTTCCTGTCCGCGCTGCCCGGCCGGGTGTTCGCGCTCGCCGTGCCGACCGCCGGGCGCCGCAAGGCCGGGCGGCTGGCGGCCGTCGATCCGGCGGTGCTCGACGTCGCGGTGGAGGGCGACACGCTGCGCCTGGTGCTGCGCCGCGGCGCCGCCCCGCCGGATGCCGCCGCGCTGGGCGGCAGCGCGCTCACCCCGGCCGCGCCGCGCTTCGAGGACGGCTTCGTCGATCGCCTGGCGACCACCCCGGCGGTGGCGCCCGAGGAGCCCGTCCGGCCCGTCCGCGCTGGCGGTACTACGATCGAGGTGCATGACCTGGTGCGCCGGTTCGGCGCCTTCACCGCCGTTGACCACGTCGGCTTCGCGGTCGCGCGCGGCGAGATATTTGGACTTCTCGGGCCGAACGGGGCGGGCAAATCGACCATTTTCCGCATGCTGTGCGGCCTGCTGCGCCCCTCCGGCGGATCGGCGCGGGTGGCCGGGCTGGACCTGCTGCGCGCGCCGGCGGCGGCACGGGCGCGCATCGGCTACATGGCGCAGCGGTTTTCGCTCTACGGCGAACTGACGGTGGCGGAGAACCTGGCCTTCTTCGCCCGGGTCTACGGGTTGGACCGGGCCGCACAGGCCGCGGCGATCGCCGATGCGCTGGACCGCTTCGAGCTCGGCGAGGTCCGCGCCAGCGTCGCCGGGGCGCTGCCGCTCGGCGTCAAACAGCGGCTGGCGCTGGCGGCGGCGCTGTTGCACCGGCCCGACATCCTGTTCCTGGACGAGCCGACCTCGGGCGT
>PLTJ01000025.1 GCA_003164455.1 Acetobacteraceae bacterium | reverse complement strand
GACTCTTCTTGGAGCCGCAGAAGACGATCGCGATTTCGTCGGTTCGCGAGAAACCGAGCGCGCGGCTGGCCAGCGTGGTGGTCGTCAGGGCCAGCGCCAGCAGCAACAGGTTCACGCCAAGCAGCGAGGCCAGGCTCGGCAGATCGAGCCGGGTCCAGATGCCGTTCACGACTCCCTCGCTGAACGCCGCGTAGACGATAAGCAGGATCGAACCGCGATCGACCAGACCGGTCAGCGACCGGTGCCGCGCGAGCCATCCCGAAAGCCATCCCGACAGGACCTGTCCGGCCAGGAACGGAGCGAGCAGTTGCAAGGCGACGCCGCGCACCGCGCCGAAGCTGATGCCGCCGCCGTGGGATGCCATCACGAGGCCGGCGAGCAGGGGCGTCAGCACGACGCCGAACAGGCTGGAGGCCGAGGCGGCACACACCGCGGCCGCCACGTTGCCGCGGGCGATGGAGGTGAAGGCGATGGACGATTGCACGGTGGACGGCAGCAGGCACAGGAACAGCACGCCGAGGTAGAGGTCCGGCGTCAGCACCTTCGGCACCAACACGCGGGCGGCCAGGCCGAGCAAAGGGAACAGCACGAAGGAACTCAGCAGGATGGTTCCCTGCAACCGCCAATCGGCGAGCCCGCCCAGCACCGCGGCGCGCGACAGGCGGGCGCCGTAGAGGAAGAACAGCAATCCGATCGCCAGCACGACGGCGTAATTGAACCCGACGGCCACGGTGCCTCGGCACGGCAGCACGGCGGCGAGCCCGACCATGGAGACGATCAGCACCAGGTAGGGGTCGATGCCGCAGCGCCTGAGCCACGAAGAGATGATCGACATGAAGCGGGGTCCTTCCCGGTCTGGGCAGTTTCGGTTCTGATGCACCCGCCAGCGCCGGTTGTGAACGTCCCGCGCGGCACTTTCCTGCTGCCGCGATGGGCAAGGAGGGACCGCACTAAAGAATGCTCAGGACAGGATTGACCTATTCATTGAATAGGTCCGCGTGGGTACCGGCGCGGGCAAGTTGTAGCTCTTCGCCTTCTATGCGGTAGAGCAACAGCCAATCCGGTTCGATGTGCAGGTCACGAAAGCCAATTGCCCGCCATCCCCGGCGGCGTCGTGGCGGACTCCTCGGGGACCGTGCGGGCGGAGGCTTGCGGTGGTGGGTGGCGCTTCGCTTACCCGTTGGGGTGGACGGCCCCCGCGGCATCATGTGCCAAGGTTCGCTGTCGAAGGCGAACATAGGAGCCGTCCATGAATGATCTTACGCGGGTTGCGATTGACACGTCCAAGTCTGTCTTCACGTTGCATGGGGTAGATGCCGCCGGGCACGCGGTGTTGCGGCGCAATCTGCGGCGTGGCCAGCTCGAGGCTTTCTTTGAGAAGCTGCCGGCAATCGAGGTGGTGCTGGAAGCGTGTGGTGGCTCGCACCATTGGGGGCGCTGGCTGATGCAGCGTGGCCATCGGGTGCGGCTGATCCCGCCGCAATACGTCAAACCGTTCGTCAAGCGCGGCAAGAACGATCGCAACGATGCCGAGGCGATCTGCGTGGCCGCGGCGCAACCCTCGATCGGCGAGGTGCCGGTGAAGTCGGCCGAGCGGCAGGCGGCCGCGATGCTGCTGTCGGTGCGCGAGTTGCTGGTTCGCCAGCGCACCCAACTGGTCAACGCATTGCGCGGCCATGCCACCGAGCTCGGCTTGGTCGCGCCGGTCGGCAACAAGGGTCTGGCCCGCTTGCAAGGCGAGATCGCCACCGCCGACGACGAGCGGGTTCCCCCGGCGGCGAAGCAGGCGCTGGCAATGCTTGGCAAAGAGATTGACCGCATCGAGGCGCGCACCGCCGAGATCGATGCCAAGCTGAAGAAGCAACTCGCCGCCGAGCCTCTGGCCCGCAAGCTCACTGCAATCCCAGGTATCGGACCGATCTCCGCCTTGAACCTCGCCTTGCGGATCGATGCGACGCAATTCAAGTCCGGCCGGCATCTCGCAGCCTGGCTCGGCCTGGTGCCGCGCGAGCGATCCACCGGCGGCAAGCAGCGGCTGGGCGGGATCAGCCGCGCCGGCAACGAGCGGTTGCGGCAGTTGCTCGTGGTCGGGGCCACCGCGGTGATCCAATACGCTAAGCCAGACCGCCCCGGCGTCTCGCCCTGGCTTCTCGAATTGCTCAAGCGCCGCCCGCGCAAGCTGGTTGCGGTCGCTTGGGCCAACAAGATGGCCCGCATTGTGTGGGCCATGATGACGAGCGGTGAGGATTATCGGCCCGCCAAGGCCGCTGCCTGACCCTCGTCATGTCGCTGGTGTAAGGGCTTAAGGGAAAAGATGCTGATCGGTCGATCCGACGATCCACAAACCCCGTGTAGGGTGGAGGCCAGCAAGGCCGCTTATCCGTTTGGGGGTGGATCGCGGAACCCATCTGGGCCAGCGGCCGTCGCGCCGCGCAAACAGGCCGGACACACGACCGCAATCGCACCGCATCAGTTTTTCTTTTCCACAGCCCCTTGCATCGAAGGGGCCGTCCACACAC
>PLTJ01000358.1 GCA_003164455.1 Acetobacteraceae bacterium | reverse complement strand
AGCTGTACCGCTTCGACGGCACGCCCCTGTTCCCCGAGCGGCGCGCCTATACGGCCAGCTACGCCCTCTCCCCGGCCGAAGCCGACCTCTACCAGGCCGTCACCACCTACGTACGCGAGGAGATGAACCGGGCGGACCGGTCCAGCGACGGCAAGCAGAGGAACAACGTCGGCTTCGCTTTGCAGATCCTGCAACGCCGGCTGGCATCGTCGCCGGCGGCCATTCACCGCTCGCTGGAGCGCCGTCGCAAGCGGCTGGAGGAGCGGCTGCGAGAGGAACGCCTGCCCCAGGCGACCAGTGCCGCTCCCCTATCCCGTGCCCCGGTGCTGCCCAGCATCGATGCCGACGATCTCGAAGACGCCCCTGGCGAGGAGGCGGAGGCGATCGAGCAGCAGATCGCCGACCAGGCGACCGCTGCCACGACGATTGCCGAGCTTGAGGCCGAGATCGCCATTCTCAAGGACCTGGAGGAGCGGGCTCTTCGGCTCAAGCTATCCGGCCAGGACGCCAAATGGCAGCAGCTCAATGCGATCCTGGACGAGCCGGTTATGCTCGACCCCGTGACGGGACTNNGATCACCGCCCGCATCGGCGACCCGACGGCTGTCGTGGTGATCCATGGCGGCATCGCGCGCGAGGCCCGGCGGGCGGCCATTGCCGCGTTCAACTCCGACCCGGTCGTGCGGGTGATGATCGCCAACGACGCCGCCGGCGAGGGCGTGAACCTGCAACGCGGCGCCCACCTGATGGTCAACTACGACCTGCCCTGGAACCCGAACCGGCTGGAGCAGCGCTTCGGCCGCATCCACCGCATCGGCCAGACCGAGGTCTGTCACCTGTGGAACCTCTGCGCCAGCAACACCCGTGAAGGCGAGGTGTACCGCCGCCTGCTGGAGAAGCTGGAGGAGGCGCGGGCCGCACTTGGCGGCAAGGTGTACGACGTGCTGGGCGAACTGTTCGAGGGCCAGGCGCTGCGCGACCTGCTCATCGACGCCATCCGCTACGGCGACACGCTGGAAGTCAGGCAGCGCCTGTTCCAGAAGGTGGACGACGCGGTTGATGTCGGCGCCATCGAGCGCCTGGTGGCCGAGCGGAAGCTGACTTCCGAGGGCATGGACCCGAACGCCATCACGGTGATCCGCGAGGAGATGGAGCGCGCGCAGGCACGGCGCCTGCAACCCCACTTCATCAGCGCCTTCTTCCGCGAGGCGTTCCAACTGCTCGGTGGCCGCATCGCCGAACGCGAGAGCGCGCGGTACGAAATCCTGCGCACCCCATCGATCCTGAAGGACCGTGACCGGCTGATCGGCCGTAGCGACCCGGTACTCGATCGCTACGCCAGGGTCACCTTCGACAAGACCCGGATGGTGGGAGCGCCGCAGGCCGAGCTTCTGGCGCCCGGCCATCCGCTGTTGGACGCGCTGGTAGATGTGGTGTTGGAGCGGTTCCAGCCGCTGCTCCAACAGGGTGGCGTTCTGGTGGATGACGCTGACGAAGGCACGGCGCCGCGGCTGCTGGTCTACCTGGAGCACGCCATCCGCGACGGCCGCACCGTCCGGTCCGGCGAGCCGCGCGTGGTGTCGCAGCGGCTGCAGTTCATCCACCTGCGCGAGGATGGCACCGCTAGCGATGGCGGCCCGGCGCCGTATCTGGACTGCCGGCCCATCACAGAGGACGAGCGGGCACTGGTCGCCGATGCGGTGACGGCGCCGTGGCTGGCCGCCGGGGTGGAGCAGCGCGCGCTCGGGCATGCGATAGAGGTTCTGGTGCCGGCGCATCTGGCAGAGGTGAAGCACCGCCGGCTGGCTGAGATCGACAAGGTCGAGCGGGAGGTGCGGGCGCGGCTGACCCGCGAGGTGAACTACTGGGATGCGCGCGCCGCCCGCCTGCGCGAGGAGGAACGTGCCGGCCGCGAGCAGCGCATCAACGCCAGCAACGCCGAGGCGACCGCCCAGCGCCTGGTCGAACGCCTGCACACCCGTCAGGCCGACCTGGAGCGCGAGCGGCTGATCACGGCGCTGCCGCCGGTGCTGAAGGGCGCCGCACTGATCATCCCGAAGGGTCTTCTCCTCGCCCGCCAGCCCGCGGCCGCCGGACGGCCCACCGCCGGCTTTTCCGACGACCCGGCGTCGCGTGCCGAGATCGAGCGGCTGGCGATGCAGGCGGTATTCGACGCGGAGCGGCGGCTGGGCAACACGCCCCGCGATGTGTCGGCAGAGAAGAAGGGGTGGGACATCGAGAGCCACGACCCGAACGCCGGCAGGCTCCGCTTCATCGAGGTGAAGGGCCGCCATGCCGAGGCGCGGGACGTCATCATCACCAAGAACGAGATCCTGGCGTCGCTGAACGCGCCCGAGGCATTTGTCCTTGCCATCGTGCAGGTCGAGGCTGGGTTCGCGCGGGCACCGGCCTATGTGCGGCGGTTCTTCACCCGCGAGCTTGGCTTCGCGGAGACGGCGGTGGTGTTCAACCTGGCCGACCTGCTCTCGCTGGCGGTGCCTGCTGCTTGACCCGCCATTGGTCTCCTCTCGACAGCCACGGTCCGCGCTTCTATATTTTTGGCTGATTTCTAGAACAGAGGTGCAGCCATGGCCCTCAGCCTGAAAGACCCGGAGACCGATCGGCTCGCCCGCGAAGTGGCGACGCTCACGGGCGAGACACTGACCGTTGCCGTCCGCACGGCGCTGGCCGAGCGGCTGGGCCGCGTGCGGCTGCGCCGCGGCCATATGCCGGGCCTGGCGGATCGGCTGGCGGCGCTTGGTCGGGAATGCGCAGGCCTGCCTGACTACGACACGCGCACCCCCAACGAGATCGTGGGTTACGACGAGACAGGCATGTGGTGATGGTCCTCGACACATCATCCATCGTCGCGATCCTGTTCAACGAGCCCGACCAGCGCCGGTTCAGCGAGGCGATCGAGGCGGCCCCGGTCCGCCTTCTCTCCGCGGTCACCCGGGTCGAAGCGAGTTTCGTCGTCGAAGGCCGGAAGCAGGATGCGGGGCGGGAGCTGCTCGACCGGTTCCTCGCCCTGGTCGATCCCGAGATCGTCGCCGTCACGTCGCAGCAGGCCGATCTGGCGATCACGGCGTTTCGGCGCTTCGGCAAGGGGCGGCACCGGGCGGGGCTGAACATCGGCGATTGTTTCGCCTATGCTCTGGCCAAGGCGACCGATCTGCCGCTGCTGTTCAAGGGCGACGATTTTGTTCATACCGACATCCGTGCGGCGGTAGTGGTGCCCGGGCCTGTCAGCACCGTTTCGCCTGCACTGCCGGCCGCTCAGCGATGACGCGGCAAAGCAATCGCCCGACCCGGCGTGTTGCGCTCGCTGGTACGATCGCACCCGAGGCGCTGCGGGCGCTGGTCGGAAGCTTACGCTATGTTGGCAGTGGCCTGCACAAGCTGCACCCGGGCGATTATGGGTTCGTGCCCTCGCACAATCCCCGGCCATGCAAATCGCCGTGTGACGAGCTTCGCCCTGTGTTGCGGGACGAGGCGGTCAAGTTGTTCCTCCAGGGGGTGAAGCGCGGTATGGTCAGCGCGTTTGCTGCCGGTAGTGTGCCCAAATATGTATGGGCGGTCGATGAACACGGCGAGGTTTACGAGGCAAAGATCGGATCGGCGGCCGATTATCATGGGTATCGCCTCGGCGAGGACGAACAAGAGATGCGGCGATACATTCTGAGGGAATGGCAAGACCGATGCCCGCTGGACTAGAGATCGCGCAGGCGCCGGAGCGGCTGGACGAGGGTACGCCCGAAGAGCGTGCGGCATTCGGCCTGTTCACCGTGACGGTCGGCGCCGCGACCCTCACTCAGGGGTTTGACAGCTTTGTCAATGCCCTGCGTCCGGGTCCCCTGGTGTCTGGCTACCACGCGGCCGAGTGGTTTGCCTGGAACTGGTGGCGCCTGCGCTGGGAGCCGCGGTCCTCGGCGCCGGAATGGTGGCGTGCGCACAAGATGTCCGCCATCGGGGAAGGTTACGTGTGGCCCAATCTGACCATTTTCTCGGATGGGGTCAGGACGGCACTGCTGGCCGAGCCCTCGGCCCGGCCGGACGCCAAGCCCTTCCGCTATCTGGGCGCACATCCCTGCGTCCTGCCCTCCACCGAGTTCGAAGCGGCGGTGGACGCCTTCATACCCCGCATCCTGGGCCGGCTGCGCGACCAGGGGGTAGCCGAGACAAGCCTTGACCGCATTTGGCGTGACGTTCTGGCCGAGCGCGCGGACCCTGACCAGACCAGGCGCCGGCGGCTGGAGGCGTTGCTGGGGCGCGATCCCGACGAAATCGAGGATGGTGCGGTGGACCGGTTGGTGGCGGACTCCGCTTCCCTGGGGGAACGGGCGGTAGAGGAACTCGCGGCGGACCACGCCGGAGGGGGCGATCTGCTGACCGCCACCGCCTTGGAGCAACTTGCCGCGGATCGAGGAATTGATGCCTCTCCTCGCGATGCTGTCCGGCTGGCCCCCGGTACGGAACTGCTGTCAGGGCCGCACGCCCCGGCTTGGCGACTTGGGGCGGAAGCGGCGAAAGCCTTGCGCGAGCAGGAAAGACTTGGCGAGGAGCCGATCGCCGATCCGAAACTGGCGGAACTTGCCGGCACGGAGGCGCGGGCGCTCAACCAGCGCGCCGCCAACCAGGCGGTTTCCTTTGCATTAGACCGTGATCCTTCCCACTCGCGGGTGGTGCTGCGCTCCCGGTGGCGGAACGGGCGCCGCTTCGAGCTCGCGCGGCTTTTGGCCGACCGGATCGTGACGCCGCCATACGGCCGACTGTACGCCGCGACCCGGGCCTATACCTATCGGCAGAAGATGCAGCGCTCCTTCGCCGCTGAACTGCTAAGCCCGTTCGCGACGGTGGACGCGATGCTGGCCGGGGATTATTCCGCTGAGGCGCAAGCGGACGTGGCCGAGCATTTCCAGGTTTCGGAACGCACCATCCTGACCCTGCTGGTCGCCCATCACCGGGTGGAGCGTGAGGAACTCGACGAGGACCTCGCCGCCGCCTGAGCCGTCGAGGAAACCGCCGTGACCATCCGCCGCAAGCTCATCGAGGTCTCCATTCCGCTGGAGGCCATCAACAAGGCGTCGGCGCGGGAGAAATCCATCCGGCACGGGCANNGTGCTGTTCGCGCAGCTTGTGGATGATCCTTCGTCCTGGCCTGACCGGTTCCCGACCGAGGCGGCGCAGGAGACCGAGCGCAAGCGGCTGCACAAGGTGATCGAGGCGCTGGTGCCGTGGGAGGCCTCGAACGACGAGGCGGTGCTGAACGCGGCGCGGTGGGAGATCGCGCGCAGCGTCGCCTGGGGGCTGGGTGAGGAACCGCCGCTGGCCGGGGACGGCGTGGCGATCCTGGCCTATCTGCAAACGAAGGCGCCGCCGGTGTACGACCCGTTCTCGGGCGGCGGGTCGATCCCGCTGGAGGCGCAGCGGCTGGGGCTACGCGCCTATGGGTCGGACCTAAACCCGGTGGCGGTGCTGATCGGCAAGGCGCTGGTGGAAATCCCGCCGAGATTCGCCGGTCGGCCGCCGGTGAACCCCGAGGCGCGGGCAGTGGCGAAGCAGGGAGAAGTGCGCGCGTGGCGTGGCGCGCAGGGACTGGCCGAGGATGTGCGCTACTACGGGCGCTGGATGCGCGACGAGGCGGAGCAACGCATCGGGCATCTGTATCCGAAGGCGACGTTGCCGGACGGGTCGGAGGCGACGGTTATTGCCTGGCTGTGGGCACGCACGGTGCGCAGCCCTGACCCGGCGGCGAAGGGCGCGATGGTGCCTCTGGTGTCGTGTTTCCTCTTGTCCACAAAGAAAGGGGGACAAGCGTGGGCGGAGCCAGTCATCGATCCGGCAGCGCCGGACGGGTACCGGTTTGAGGTTCGGACAGGGACTCTGGCGAAAGCGGACGCCGAGCGGCTCAAGAATGGGACGAAAGCAGGCAAAGGTCAGGCTTTCGTCTGTGTTCTAACGGGCTCACCGATCGACCGTGACTACATTCAGGCCGAGGGAAAGGCCGACCGGCTCGGCCAACGGTTAATGGCCTTGGTGGCGGAAGGAACGCGGAGCCGGACGTACTTGGCACCGGACCATGTGCATGAGGTGACCGCTCATGAAGCCGAGACAACACCCGTCGTTGCCGAGGCGCGAGAGGGGTTCCTGTCAGGTGCAACGCCAACGCGTGCCATGGTCACTGGCGGCGTATGCTCGGCTTATGGTCTGCGGACTTGGTGGCATCTCTTCACCTCCCGGCAGCTTGTCGCGCTGACGACGTTCTCTGATCTCGTGGCAGAGGCGCGCGAGAGAGCGTTGACGGACGCGGTCGCAATGGGCCGCGACCTCGATCCGACCCCGCTACACAAGGGCGGCAGCGGTGCGATCGCCTATGCGGATGCAGTGGCAACGTATTTGGCGTTTGCATTGAGTAAACTGACGGACCGCGGATCCTCCATCTGCACATGGTTCACTGAGCGCGACAGTACCCGGCCTACCTTCGCGCGGCAGGCCATCCCGATGACATGGGATTTCGCCGAACTCAACACGTTGCTGAGCGGAACGGGGAGTTTCCATGGCGCCGTCGTTTGGACTGCTGAGAGCATACAGGCGCAGGGGATAGGCGGCGCTATCGCTGCCATTGGGAACATCGACGCAGCGAAGAATTCGTTTCCAGTCCGCCCGATTGTCATTTCCACAGACCCGCCTTACTATGACAATATCAGCTATGCGGACTTGTCGGACTTCTTCTATGTCTGGCTAAGGCGTTCACTCAGTGCAGTATGGCCTGATCTTTTCCGCCGACTGATCACGCCCAAGGCTGAGGAATTAGTTGCCACCCCCTATCGTCACGGCAGCAAGGCCGCAGCAGAAGCATTCTTCATGTCGGGCATGGGCGCGGCGCTGATGGCTATGCGGAAGGCCGCAACCGACGGCGAGCCATTAGCCATCTACTACGCCTTCAAGCAGGCGGAGGCGGCCGAGGGTGGCATTACATCGGCGGGCTGGGCCTCGTTCCTGCAAGCGGTGGTCGATGCCGGCCTTGGCGTGGACGGTACTTGGCCGATCCGCACCGAACTGTCCAACCGCATGATCGGCCGTGATGCCAACGCCCTCGCTTCGTCCATCGTCCTGGTCTGCCGCAAACGCGATCCCGGCGCTTCGGTGGCCACTCGCGCCGAGTTTGTCCGCGCCTTACGCCGTGACCTACCCGATGCCATCGGTGCCATTCGTCGCGCCGGCGTTGGCCCGGTCGACATGCAGCAATCCGTCATCGGTCCCGGAATGGGCGTGTTCACCCGCTACTCCCGCGTGCTCGAAGACGACGACAGTTCCATGGGCGTCAAAACTGCGCTCACCCTCATCAACCGCGTTTGGGAAGAGATCGAGAACGAACTCGACGCCGCATTCGACCCGGCGACGCAGGTGGCGCTGGCGTGGTTTGCCACGTACGGCTTCGAACCGAAACCGTCGGGCGAGTTGATCACATTGGCCAACGCCAAGAACATCCCGCTCGGCGCGCTGTTCAGTAGCGGCGTTTTCCACGATTTGCACGGCCGCGCCGGGTTGATCCCACGAACTGACCTGCCGGCGGACTGGACACCGGCCACCGACAAGCAGGTCACAGTGTGGGAATGCGTGCAGCACACGGCGCGGGTACTGAGTGCCGAGGGCGGCGGCGCGACAGCGGCGGCGGCCCTGGTGGCGCAGATGGGAAGCAAAGCCGAGGATGCCCGCGCGCTCGCCTACCGGCTGTTCGAGATCGCGACGAACAAAGGCTGGGCGGCCGAGGCGCTGGTCTACAACGAGCTGGCGCAGGAATGGCGCAACCTTGAAGACCTCGCTGAGCGGGCGCCCGCACGCCGCGCCGCCGGCACCGCCCAGACGTCGCTGTTCTAGGCGCCCACGGAAACGGAGAACGCGCATGTCCGCCGAGACCGAAAAGGCAACGCTCCGTCGGGTGCAGGACGGGCTGTTCCACCTCCAGAAGGGCCTTGCTCCTTTCGTCGAGGCGCACATGGTGCGTGCCCATGGCGACCGCTGGCTGCACTATGCAAGCCGCGCCGCCGGCGCCTCCCCGAACGCGCCGCTCGATGCCTACGGCCTGATCAAGACCATCATTGACAACTGGCAGGCGGTGTTCGACGGCGCCTTCGTGCGCACCGAGAAGCACCGCGCCCGCAGCTTCGCCTCGATGGCGCTGGAGGCGCGCAACGCCACCGCGCACCTGGCCGTGCCGCTCGCCGACGACGAAGCCCTGCGCTACCTGGATGCGATGCACCAGTTGCTGCGTCAGGTGAAGGCGCCGGACGACGAGGTGGCAGAACTGAAGCGGCTGTACGACGCCCAGCGCCAAACCGGCTCCGCCCCGGCGCCGGCCGCTCCGGCACCGGTGGTAGCCGCACCAACGCTGGACCTACCGCCCGCCGACACGTCGGCGAAGGTGCTGAAGCCGTGGACTGAAGTGGCGCTGCCGCATCCGGACGTACTGCAGAACCGCTTCAAGGAGGCCGAGTTCGCCGCCGACCTGTTCGCCGTCGATGCCGGCTACGCCAGCGACGATTACGG
>PLTJ01000463.1 GCA_003164455.1 Acetobacteraceae bacterium | reverse complement strand
GCCGGCCGCTCGCTGCGCGAGACCCTGCCCCGGATCGCCGACTACGCCGAGACGGTCGGCGCCCGCTTGCAAGCCCTGGCGCAGCGCAACGGCGCCCAGCCCGGCGATCCGGCGCGGGCGGGCGAGGCGATGATCCGCATCACCGAGATCGACAACCCGCCGCGCCATTTGGTGCTGGGGGCGGTCGGCCTCAACGCGGTGACGACCAAGCTGAAGGCGAGCGTGGCCGAGATCGAAGCCTGGCGCGAAACGGGTTTGGCCACCGACTTCCCCAAGAACTAGGGAGGCACGTTCGGAACGGATTGAAGGGCTGGCTCACGCGGACTAAGGTCGTGGGCAGCCCTGGTAAAGAAACAAGATAGAAAGAAGACGTCCGTGAACAGTCAGACGGTCGTGACGGACACCCTGGCGCTTTCAGCGAGGGCCGGGGTGGACGACAGACCGGCCTACCGTTGGGTCATCCTGCTTATGGCATGGGCCGGCTTTCTGATCTCGATGGCCGTCCGCCTGATCTGGACAAATATCAGCGGCATTGCCGCCCCCAGCTTCGGCCTGTCGGTGGCCGAACTCGGTGCCTTCGTCACCGCCTTCTACGCGGGCTATGTCATTTCTCAGGCGTTGACCGGCCTGATGAGCGATTACATCGGACCGCGCCTGATGCTGACCCTGGCGCTGATCCCGCTCGGCGTCTTCACCTTCGTCTTCGGCAATACGACGACGATGACCGGGGCCGTCGTGCTGCAGATCCTGATGGGCCTGACCGCGGGCGCCGACCTCGCCGCCGGCATCAAGTTGATCATCTCATGGTTCACCCTGCACGACCGCGGCCGGGCGATGGGGCTGTTCATGACCGCGACCTCGCTCGGCGTGGTCGCGACCAACTTCGTCGTGCCACGTCTGCTGACGATCATGTCGTGGTCGTCGATCTATCACGTCTCCGGAATCGCGATCTCGATCTTCGGCGTCCTTTGCTACCTGGTCGTGCGCGACAACCCCGGCGGCGTTGCCAACAAGCCGATCGGCTGGAGCGACGCGCTTCACCTGGTCGCCAACAAGCAGTGGCTTTTCGTCGCCCTGGCCGGCTTCGGCGGGGTCTGGGGAACCTGGGGATTCGCCATCTGGGCCAGCGCGCTGATGACGCGCGGCCTGCACTTCTCGCCCGTCCTCGCCGGCGCCGTCGTCGGCACCTTCGGCATCGTGGCGCTGGTCGGCAAGCCGGCCATCGGGCTGCTGTCGGACTGGCTCGGCGGCAAGAAGAAGGTCCTGGTCATGGTTGACCTTCTCGCCTTCGCCGCGCTTCTCCTGGTGACCGGGAAACTGACGACGCAAACCGAGATCTGGATCGTGGCGCCGCTGCTCGGCCTGGCGGCGTTCATGTACAGCCCGTTGCAGAATGCCATGGCGGCCGAGGCGGGGGGCAAGGCGTCCGGCTCCGGCGCCGGGCTCTCGGCCGCCATCGGCTCGATCGGAACCGCCATCGTGCCGATGGTGATCGGGGTTGCCTATCAGGCGACGCAGTCCTTCGAGGTGGCCTTCGCCATCCTCGCCGCCGGGCCGTTCCTGGGCGGCCTGTGCATGCTGGCGGTGCACGACCTCAAGCCCGAAAGCCGGTGAGGCCACAAATTTCGGCGGCCTGGCGGATATCGTTCCTTTCCGCTCATCTTTGATCCGAATCAAGGCGACCCACCCTCCGCCAGCCTAGCAGTCCCTGGACTGCTCTTGCCGCATGGGCCTGTTAGTCGTTGCCTGCCGTCCGCGGCAAGGAGAGGAGAGCCGACCATGCGCGCCGACCCTGGGGCCAAGACCACCATCAAGAGCTTTGCCGGCCAGACCGGCGGGACGGAGTATTTCTTCACCGTCGAGCCGTCGGGGGAAGGCGACTTCGCCCACCAGCTCCACAGCGTGGCGCGGCACTACGCGGATGCCGTGAAAGCCCGCGGCCTGATGCCGGAAACCGCTATCTTCCGGCGCATCCTGGTCAGCGACGTACTGAACCAGGAAGCGGCGGTGCGCGCCAGCCCGCTGGTCACGGACAAGGCGGCCGGCCCGGTCGCGATATCACTGGTCCAGCAGCCGCCGCTGCCCGCCAGCAAGATCGCCCTGCTCGCCTACCACATCGACGGCGACGCCAGCCTCGCCAAGCGCCGCATCTCGCCTGAGCTGCTCGAGGTGCGCAAGGCCGGCCGGCGGCACCTCTGGAGCACCGGGCTGCGCAGCGGCCGCAGCGAACACGGCGTCTCCAGCTATGACGAGACGACGGCGGTGTTTCAGCAGTTGGTGGACGCGCTCGCCGCCCAGGGCGGCACCCTGGCCGCGGACTGCATCCGGACCTGGCTCTATGTCAAAGGCGTCGACGTGTTCTACCAGGACCTGGTGGACTGCCGCACCGCCCTGTTCGCGCAGCATGGCCTGACCCGCGAGACCCACACCATCGCCAGCACCGGCATCGAGGGCGCCTGCGGCGGCCGCTACGAGGTGGTGGCGATGGACGCCTATTCCGTGCTCGGCCTGGCCCGCGAGCAGATCAGCTACCTGAACGACTTCCACCTGCTGGGGTCCACGCTCGACTATGGCGTGACCTTCGAACGCGGCACCCGGGTCGCCTACGCCGACCGCATGCACAACTTCATCTCGGGCACCGCCAGCATCGACCCCCAGGGCCGCGTCGTGCATCCCGGCAACGTGCTGCGCCAACTCGGCCGGGCGCTGGATAACATCGAGGGCCTGCTGCACGCCGGCGGCGCCGGCCTCGCCGACATGATGCACCTGACCGTCTATCTGCGCGACATCGCCGATTACCGCGTCGTGCGCAACAGCCTGAACGAACGCTGCCCCGGCCTGCCCGTGCTGGTGGTGCTGGCGCCGGTGTGCCGCCCGGACTGGCTGATCGAAATGGAAGGCATTGCGATTACCGCCAACAACCAGCCTGGATTGCCCGCGTTTTAGGCCGCGGCCGGCACCCTGGGCGTTGATTTGCTGGGTGATGTCGAAGACCTGCTCGACATACAGCGGCGACAGCCCCATCGAGGGTTCGTCCATGCAGATCAGCCGCGGCCGCGGGCGACGCCGCGGTCGGACGCATGCTAGGAAGCCGTCATGGCCCCTCCCCTGCTCCTGCTCCAGGACGTGTCGTTGACGCTCGGCTCGGCACCGCTGCTCCATTCTGCCCAATTGTCGGTCAGTCCCGGCGAGCGGCTGTGCGTGGTCGGCCGCAACGGCTCCGGCAAGTCCACCCTGTTGCGCATCGCGGCGGGAACGCAGGTCTTCGACTCCGGCAGCCGTTTTCTGCAGCCCGGCACCACCGTCCGCTATCTGCCGCAGGAGCCGGATTTATCCGGATTCGACAGCACGGAGGCCTATGTGGCGGCGGGGCTGGGGCCGGGCGACGACCCGCACCGTGGGCGCACCCTGCTGGAATCGCTGGGGCTGACCGGCCGGGAGGACCCCGCGCTGCTGTCCGGGGGCGAGGCGCGGCGGGCGGCGCTGGCGCGCGTGCTGGCGCCGGCGCCGGACATTCTCCTGCTCGACGAGCCCACCAACCATCTCGACCTGCCGGCGATCGCCTGGCTGGAAGCGGAGCTGACGACCTTGCGCGCCGCCCTGGTGCTGATCAGCCATGACCGCCGGCTGCTGGAGCGGCTGTCGCGGGCGGTGGTGTGGCTGGACCGCGGCACCACCCGGCGCATGGAGCGCGGTTTCGCCGACTTCGAGGCCTGGCGCGACTCGGTGTTGGAGCAGGAGGAGCGCGACGCCCACAAGCTCGCCCGCAAAATCGCCGCCGAGGAGGACTGGCTGCGCTATGGCGTCACCGCCCGGCGCAAACGCAACGTCCGCCGCCTGGGCAACCTGCACGCGCTGCGGGCCCAGCACCGGGCCGCGCAGGGCCCGCTCGGCACCGCCCGGCTGGAAGCGGCCGAGGGCGAGACCTCCGGGCGGATCGTCATCGAGGCGATCGGCCTGGCCAAGAGTTTCGGCGAGCGCGTCATCGTGCGCGGGTTGACCGCGAAAATCCTGCGCGGCGACCGGGTTGCCCTGGTCGGGCCGAACGGCGCCGGCAAGACCACGCTGTTGAACCTGCTGACCGGCCGGCTCGCCCCCGACGCCGGCACGGTGAAGCTGGGCAGCGCTTTGCAGATGGTGACGCTGGACCAGCGCCGCGAAAGCCTGGACCCGGCGGCGACCCTGGCCGACACGCTGACCGGCGGGCACGGCGAGACGGTGGTGGTGAACGGCCAGGCCCGCCATGTCATGGGCTACATGAAGGACTTCCTGTTCAGTCCCGCCCAGGCGCGCACGCCGCTCGGCACCCTGTCCGGCGGCGAGCGCGGCCGGGTGGNNAGCCGACCAACGACCTCGACCTCGAGACGCTGGACCTGTTGCAGGAGTTGCTGGCGGACTATCCCGGCACGGTGCTGCTGGTCAGCCACGACCGCGACTTCCTCGACCGGGTGGCGACCTCGGTGGTGAACGCCGACGGCGACGGCGGCTGGGTGGACTATGCCGGCGGGTTCTCGGACATGCTGGCGCAGGGCGGGCACATCCTGGGCACCGCCGCCGCGCCGGCGGACCCGCGTCCGAAACCGCCGCCCCAGAAAGAAAAAGCCGCTGCAGCGCCCAGAAAACTGTCGTTCAAGGATAAACATGCGCTGGCCGGGTTGCCCGGCCGGATCGAAACGCTCCAGACCGAGGTGGCGCGCTGTCAGGCGGGGCTGGCGGACCCCGACCTCTACGCCCGCGACGCGGCCGGCTTCGCCCGTACCGGCGAGCGGCTGGCGAAAGCCACGGCGGAGCTGGCGGCGGCCGAGGAGCATTGGCTGGAACTGGAACTGCTGCGCGAGGAAATGGAGGGACGATGATGCGGTTCGTGGCTATGGCCGGCGTGCTGCTGGCGCTATCGGGGTGCGGGCTGGGCGCCGCCCCCTGCCGTGTGACCTCGGCGTTGCTCAAGATCGTGCCGCTGATCGGCCACGCCGCGGCGGCTCCCACCGACGCCTGCGCGAACGAGATCGACCCGCCGAAAAACTAGCGTTAGGCCAGGGCGCTGCTCTGAACCCGCTACTTTCCTGGCTGCATCAAACGCATGGTATTGAACTGATGGCACAGATCAGCGAAGATCGTTTCGCTTTCGGGGGCGCCCCGTTGCCGCTCGAGGCGGCGCAGGGCCGCCTGCTCGCCGCGCATGCGGTGAAATGCGGCACCGAGGCGGTAGCGCTGGGCGAGGCGGTCGGCCGGATTCTGGCCGATGACGCCGTCGCCGCGTTCGACCTGCCGCCGACCGACAATTCCGCCGTCGATGGCTTCGCCGTCCATTTCGACGATCTGTCGCCCGACGCGCCGACCACGCTTCCCATCCACGGCCGTACCGCGGCCGGCGCGGCGCCGGCGGGGCCGCTGCCGCGCGGCCAGGCCCAGCGCATCTTCACCGGCGCGGTCATGCCCGAAGGCCCCGACACGGTGATGATGCAGGAGGACTGCACCGTCGCGGCCGATTGCGTCACCGTGCGCCCCGGCATTCGCCGCGGCGCCAACCGCCGTCCGGCCGGCGAGGATGTCACCCGCGGCACGGTGGCGCTGGCCGCCGGCAAGCGGCTGATGCCGCCCGATATCGGCCTGCTCGCCGCCCTCGGCTTCGTCCAGGTGCCGGTGCGCACCCGCCTGCGCGTGGTGCTGTTTTCGACCGGCGACGAGATCGCCACCCCGCCGGCGCCGTTGCGTGCGGGCCAGGTCTATGACGCCAACAAGCCGATGCTGGCCGCCCTGCTGCACCGCCTCGGCGCCATGGTCGTCGATGGCGGCGTTCTGCCCGACACCCCGGCCCCGACGCGCGAGGCGCTGCGCACGGCCGCTGCCCGCGCCGATCTGGTGATCACCTCGGGCGGGGTTTCCACCGGCGAGGAGGACCATGTCCGCGCCGCCATCGAGGCGGTGGGTACGCTGCAATTCTGGCGTGTCGCCATTAAGCCGGGCCGGCCGGTGGCGCTGGGCGTGCTGGACGGCACGCCACTGCTGGGGCTGCCCGGCAACCCGGTGGCCGCGCTGATCACCTTCACCGCCATCGGCCGCCCGCTGCTGGACCGGCTGGCCGGCGCCACCTACGTCCCGCCGCCGCGTTTTCTCGTCCGCAGCGCCTTCGATTACCGCAAAAAGCCGGGCCGGCGCGAGTATGTGCGGGTGCAGTTCGACGCCGCCGGCGCCGCCCACCGCCATCCCCGCGAGGGCGCCGGCATCCTGACCTCGCTCACCGAGAGCGACGCGCTGATGGAGTTGCCGGAGGACCTGACCGAACTGGCGGCGGGCGATCTGGTGGCGTGCATCCCGCTGGGCCTGCTGCTGGGGTAGCCAGCAACGCCTCGGCCTCGGCCAGGTCGCCGGGGCTGTTGACGTTGAAGAACGGATCGCCGCCGGCCGCGTCGAAAGCCGCCGACGCGACACCCTGCCCCGCCGTCCAGCGGTCGACCCGGCGCTCGCCGCCGCGCAGCGCCGCCTCCAACGCGTCGGCCAGGGCGGCGGCCCACAGCGCCACCACCGGATGGGTGCGGCCGAGGCTGGCAGCGCAGGCGATCGGCACCCCCGCCACCCGCCGCGCCGCCGCCAGCCGCGCCACCAGATCCGCCGGCAGGAACGGCGTGTCGGCGGGCACCGACAGCACATCCGCCGCCCCCAGCGCGGCCGCCCAGCGCATCCCCGCCAGCACGCCGGCCAGCGGGCCCAAATTGCCGGGCAGCGGATCGGCCAACACCGGCAGCCCCCAGGGCGCGAACCGCGCCGGGTCGCCGTTCGCGCTCAGCACCACCGCGCCCACCTGCGGGCGGAGCCGGTCGAGCACGTGGACAAGCAAGGACCGCCCGCCAAGCATGCGCAGCGCCTTGTCCCCGCCGCCCATCCGCCGCGCCAGCCCGCCGGCCAGCACCACCGCAACCGGTTCGGCCGTCATGCTCCCTCAGCCCCTTGCAAACCAACGATCTGGAACCCGGGCTAGGTAATTTCCGATGCTCCCGCGGCACCATCCCCGGCCGCTATTCTGCACCATACCCGTTGGCACGACCGCCAACCCAGCCCAGGGGCATGTCCGATGAATTTCCACTCGATCCTGCTTCAGCCCATCATCTCCCTGCTCGCCGGCATCCTCATCCTGGTTCAGCCTGCTCTGCTCAACTACATCGTCGCGATCTACCTGATCATCGTCGGAGTGCTCGGGCTGGCGCCGCATTTCCTTCAGTAGACCGCCCCCGCAATCCTCTCCAACACAGCCACGAAATTCGTCGCGCCCTCAAGACGTGACGAAACAGGAGCAAATCCATGACCGAAAAGACAGCCACCGTCCACTGGGAAGGCCAAGGCAAGAAGGGACTGGGTACCATCAGCACCGAGACCGGTGCTCTGAAGGACTATCCCTACGGTTTTGCCAGCCGCTTCGAGGACGACCGGCGCGGCACCAACCCCGAGGAAATCCTGGGCGCAGCCCACGCCGCGTGTTTCACGATGGCGTTCTCCTTCGCCTGCGATAAGGCCGGGTTGGCAACTACCAACGTCGACACCAAGGCCAGCGTTCGCCTGTCCAGGCAGGGCGAAGGCTTCGTCATCGACCGCATCGCGCTGAGCCTGCAAGCCACGGTGCCCGGCATCGACGAGGCGAAGTTCCAGCAGATCGCGGCCGCGGCGAAGCGCGATTGCCCGTTGTCGAAGGCCCTTGCCAGCGTCGCGGAGATCACCCTGAAGGCGACCCTGAAGTAGCGAAAGCCATCGGGCCGGTACGACACACCGAGTGGGATCAACCATGCGCAAAGCAAAGACCGCGAGTCATTCCGGGTATCCGCAAAAGGAAACCGGTTCGGCCCCATACGGAGACTCGCAGCTGGCGGCCGGCGGCGAGCTGCACCAGATCGCCGGCGGAGCGCACTCCGCCCTCACCACCAACCAGGGCGTCGCACTTTCCGACAATCAAAACACGCTCAGGGCCAATCCGCGCGGTCCTGCCCTGCTGGAGGATTTCATCCTCCGCGAAAAGATCACCCATTTCGATCACGAGCGCATTCCCGAGCGCATCGTCCACGCGCGAGCGACCGGCGCGCACGGATTTTTCGAACTGACAGCCTCGTTGAAGCAATACACCACCGCCAGGATCCTCACCGAACTCGGTGACAAGACACCCGTGTTTACGCGTATATCGACGGTCGCGGGCGGCGCTGGTTCGGTCGATACCCCCCGTGACGTGCGCGGATTTGCCGTCAAATTCTACACCAAGGAAGGCAACTGGGACCTGGTTGGCATCAACGTCCCGGTATTCTTCATCCAGGACGCGATCAAATTCCCCGACCTCATCCATGCCATAAAAATGGAACCCGACCGCGGCTTTCCCCAGTCGGCGACCGCGCACGACACGTTCTGGGATTTCATCTCGCTGTCGCCGGAATCCATGCACATGGTGATGTGGATCATGTCGGACCGTACGCTGCCCCGGTCGCTACGGATGATCGAAGGCTTTGGCGTGCATAGCTTCCGGCTGATCAACGATGCCGGCAAATCGACTTTCGTCAAATTCCACTGGCGTCCCAAGCTCGGCTTGCAGTCCACCATCTGGGATGAGACCGTGAAAATTTCGGGCGCCGATCAAGACTTCCACCGCCGCGATATGTTCGAGGCCATCGCGGCGGGTCATTTCCCCGAGTGGGAGTTTTCAGTTCAGCTTTTCACCCAGGAGGAAGCGGACAAATTTCCATTCGATCATCTGGACGCGACCAAGCTGATTCCCGAGGAGCTTGTGCCCCTGAAAGTGATCGGCCGCATGGTGCTGGATCGCTGGCCGAACAATTTTTTCGCTGAGACCGAACAGGTCGCCTTCTGTCCTTCTCATGTCGTGCCAGGCATCGATTTCTCCAATGATCCGCTGTTGCAGGGGCGCTTGTTCTCCTATCTCGATACGCAGCTTTCGCGCCTGGGTTCGCATAATTTTCACCAGATTCCGGTCAACGCACCGAAGTGCCCGTTCGCCAACCAGCAACGCGATGGACACATGCAGATGGCGCAGCCCGTGGGCCGTGTTGCCTATGAGCCCAACTCCTTGTCTGCCGACTCACCACGCGAAACGCCGGCCAAGGGATTTCATAGCGCCGCAGTCCCTGAAGTTGGCGACAAGGGCCGCATCCGTGCCGCCAGCTTCGCCGACCACTATAGCCAGGCGCGGCAGTTCTATCTCAGTCAAACCACGTATGAGCAGGCGCATATCGCCTCGGCGCTGGTGTTCGAGCTTTCCAAGGTCGATCATATGCATGTGCGTCAGGCGATAGTCGGTCACTTGCGGCATATCGACGAAAGCCTCGCCCGGCGGGTCGCCGCGGGCCTTGGGTTCGGCAAACTCCCCGCCGCTCCGATAACCGCCGCGCCCGTGCAGGAGATGAAGCCTTCACCGGCATTGCAGATCATCGGCAGGATGAAGGACACGCTCATGGGGCGCGCCATAGGCATCCTGATCGCGGATGGTTCGGATGGCGCCGCCGTCAAGACGCTTGAAAACGCCGCGCGCGACGCGGGTGCCACCGTCAAGATCGTCGCTCCCAAAGTGGCTGGCGTGACGCTTGCCGATGGCTCGCTGCTGGGGGCTGACGGACAACTGGCCGGCACGCCTTCCGTGCTGTTCGACGCGGTCGCCGTCATCCTCTCCGACGAAGGCGCAAAGGCGCTGTCGATGGAGGCTGCCGCGATCGATTTCGTCCGCGATGCTTTCGGTCATCTCAAGGCCATCGCCGTCGACAAAGGCGGCCGGGCGCTCCTGAAACTGGCGAATGTCGGACAAGACGCGGGTATCGTGGACAGCGGCGACGCTCGCGCCTTTGTTGCCGCGGCAAAGACGCGCCAGTGGGAGAGGGAAAAGTCCGTGCGAACGTTGGCATAAGCGTCAATTTCGTGGGCCACGCCGCTCACGGCATGCATCCTCCACCATCCGCGTGACCACACGTCAGATCGAGGCCTGTTCCCATGAGCGTTGATAATGTCTCCGATCTTTTTGAACAGACACTCGCCCAGGCCGGCGTGCGGCGGATCTATGGCCTGGTTGGCGACAGCCTGAACGGGATCACCGAATCCGTGCGCAAGCAGGGGCGGATAGACTGGATCCATGTCCGCCATGAGGAGACCGCCGCCTTTGCGGCTGGTGCGGAAGCACATTTGACGGACACGCTGGCGGTCTGTGCCGGAAGCTGCGGTCCCGGCAACCTGCACCTCATCAACGGCCTGTTCGATTGCCATCGCTCGCGTGTCCCGGTGCTGGCGATCGCGGCGCAGATTCCGAGTGCGGAGATCGGCCGCAATTACTTCCAGGAAACGCACCCGCAGAACCTGTTCGCCGAGTGCAGCCATTACTGCGAAATGATCTCCAGTCCGGAGCAGATGCCGGGTGTGCTGGAGACGGCGATTCGCGCAGCCGTCGGCCAGCGCGGCGTCGCCGTCATCGTCATCCCTGGTGACGTCGCCCTGCTGAAAGCCCCCGCGGGGGCACGCCTGTCCGCCGCCCTGCTGCCGCCGTCGCCCATCGTTCGGCCCCGCGATGCCAGCCTTGATGCGCTTGCCGCGATGCTCAATGCCGCCAGCCGGGTGACGCTGTTTTGCGGGCGTGGCTGCTTCGGCGCGCATGACGACCTGATGCGCCTTGCCGACACGCTGAAATCGCCGATCGTGCATGCCTTGGGCGGCA
>PLTJ01000394.1 GCA_003164455.1 Acetobacteraceae bacterium | reverse complement strand
AAACGCGACTGACCCGCCGCGCCCGACTGCGACCAATTAATTACGATATCGTATCTACTACCGCGCACGAAGTAGCAGGCAGCAAGCCCCAGGAGGCGTGACGCCGGTCAGACCGACAGGTTGCCGCGCGCGTCGAACTCCCAGTCCTCCGCCGGCCCGAGCACCGAGATGCCGGGATTCCCGAGCGCCTCGTCCAACATCGCCTCCGAGATCAGAATCGTCTCCAATTGCAGCGTGTTCTTCACCCTCACGAGGCGCAACCGGCTCATGTCGGGGCGGTTGCAGGTCCTCACCGCGACCTGCACGGCCGCCCGGTCGGACTCCATGATGACCGGGACCCTGGCTCCGGGCAGCACCGCCGCGGTGATATGGTTGGCGTAGGTGGCGTCGAAGTCGATCTTGTCGAACAGCCGGCGCGTGCAGATATCGGCGAGCCCCATCCCGGACGCATTGCCGTGGCTGGTCTCGCTCAGGTCGAGCACCGCCATGCAGGCAACGCTCTGCGTGGTGGTGACGAACGGCGTGTCTGCGCGACCCGTGATGTTCGGGTCCATGCCGGCGCCGGAGAACTCCTTGCCCATCCGATCGATGATCAGCACATCGAGCGGGGTGAACTGGATGCGCGGCATGTTGGCCTTGGCCTCCCCCAGCAACTGCGGCTCGGCGGCGATGATTTCCTCGGCGGGAACGGCGACCACCCTGGCCACCTTGTCGTAAGCATTCTCGATGCTGGCCAGGCCGAACAGGAAGGGCGCCTCGCGCAGCTTGATTTTCGCCATCGCGACGATGTTGTGCGCCATCTGGCCGAAGCCGAATGTATGGCAGGAATCGGCGCCCTTCTGCTTGCCGAGCCCGATGGTGATCATCTTCACCAGCCCGCTCTCGATCGGGCCGCTGAAGCTGGTGTGGGGCTTGATCCGGTTGATCACCACGATGCCGTCCGCTGCCATCGCCTCGCGGTCCATCAGGACGGGCAGTCCGTTCTCCGCCATGACGCCGAGCTGCACCGTCTCCATCGAGGACACGATCGGGCATCCGACGAAGGCCTCGGTCACGCCGAGGCGGCCCAGCAGGTCCGTTTGTCCGGCGGCGGTCGCGCCGCCATGGCTGCCCATGGCCGGCACCACGAACGGAATTGCGCCGCGCGCCCGCAATTCCTCAATGATACTGCGCACAAGGATCGGCAGGTCGGCCACCCCGCGGCTGCCCACCGCGACCGCCACCCGGGCGCCGCTGCGAATCCGCGCGGCGATTGCCGGCTTGCGGCACTCCGCCCGCACCGCGGCCGCGACATCGGGCAACGTCGTGGCGGCAAAGTTCTGCCGCACGCGGATCATCCGGGGCAGCGCGATGTCCTGAAGCAGGCTGTCGACAATGCTCATTTCACCATCCATTCCGAACGGATTCGCCGCCGTCTCGGCAGCTTCCTACCACCTGAACGCCCACACCGCCGCCGCCGGATCAAGCCCGGCCCGCCACGCCGCCGCGGCCGCCACCCCGGCATCGCCGTGCAACTCGGGGGCGTGGATGCCGCCGAGCACCCAGCACGCGTCGATCCCCACCCCGGCGGCGCCGGCCATATCGGTGCGCAGCGAATCGCCCACCGCCAGCACGCGCGAGCGGTCCATCCCCAGCATGTCCAGTACCGGTCCGTAGATCGCCGGGTCCGGCTTGCCGACCCAGCGCGTGATGCCGCCGAGCGCCTCGTAGCGTTGCGTCAACAGACCCGCGCAGATCACCAGCGCCCCGCCGCGGACCACTTCCAGGTCGGGGTTGGCACACACCATCGGCAGCTCCGCCGCCCGGCAGATCAGCAACTCGTCGTCGTAGGCCGTCGGGTCGGTCGGGCTGCGCTCATCGTCGGGGCCGGTGTTGAGAACGAAGTCGGCCTCCCCGGGCCGGCTCACCCGTTCCAGGTCCAGCCCATCCATCACGCTGCGGTCGCGCGGCGGCCCGAGGTGATAGACCCGCCTGCCCAGGGCGGCGAAGAACGGGTCGGTGCGGTCGCGCAGCATGCGGTGGGTCGCCTCGCCGCTGGTCAGGATGCCGCTGTAGAGATCGTCCGCGATGCCCATGGTGCGCATGGCCTGCTGCGCCACCGCCGAGCGCCGTGGCGCGTTGGACAGCAGCACCGCCGGCTTGCCCGCCACCGCCAGCCGCCTCAGCATGTCAATCGCGCCGGGATAGGGCGCCACCCCGTCGTGGATCACGCCCCACAGATCGAGAATGAACCCGTCATAGCGCGCCGCCAGCGGGGCGAATCCGGTCAGCATTTGCATGGGTTCACCTCAGATCGGCGCCGACCGCGTCGGCCACGGTGGCAAACCCCTGCTCGTCGAGGGCAGCCAGCAATTGCCGGCGGATGCGCCCGACCAGGGCGGGGCCGTGATAGACCATGGCGGTGTAGATCTGCACCAGCGACGCCCCAGCCCGGATCTTCGCCAGCGCATCGGCCCCGCTGGCAACGCCGCCGCTGCCGATCAGCACCAGCCGTCCCCCCGCCAGACGGGCCGCCCGACGCAGCATCTCGGTGGACAGCGCCAGCAGCGGTGCCCCGGAGAGCCCCCCGACCTCGCCCGCCTGCGGCGACCGCAGCCCGGGCGGACGCGTGATGGTGGTATTCGACACGATCATCCCCTCGGCGCCGCCCTCGATGCAGGCCGCCACCACTGCCTCCAGCCCGGCCTCGGAAAGGTCAGGCGCCACCTTCACCAGCAGCGGCGGGCGCTGCGGCACGGCCTGGCGGACGGCGTCGAGGATGGCCCGCAGCCGCACCTCGTTTTGCAGGTCGCGCAGCCCCGGCGTATTCGGCGAGGAGACGTTGATCACCACGTAATCGGCGTGCGGTGCCACCGCCGCCACCAGCGCCGGGTAGTCGCGCTCGGGGTCGGCGCCTTGCTTGTTGATGCCGACGTTGGCGCCCACCGCCACCCCGGGCGGCACCGCCGCCCGCCCGGCGGCGAGGCGGGGCAGATAGACCTGCAGGCCGCAATTGTTGAACCCCATGCGGTTGATCACCGCCTGGTCCGCGCTCAGCCGAAACAGCCGCGGCATCGGGTTGCCGGCCTGCGGGAATGGCGTCACCGTGCCGGTCTCGACGAAGCCGAACCCGAGCCGGCTTGCCGGCCCGATCGCCACCGCGTTCTTGTCGAAGCCGGCGGCCAGCCCGATCGGGTTGCGAAACCGCAGTCCCAGCGCCTGCACCGCCAGCCGCGGATCGTCCGGTGTGTCGTCGCGCCCGGCCAGCCCCCAGCGCAGCGCCAGCACCGCCAGGGCGTGTGCGAACTCGGCATCGGTCCGGCGGACCAGCGGCATCAGCGCGGAGGCGAGGGCGGGAGTCATGGCCGCAACCTGCGTCAAAGCGGCCGGGAAGGAAAGCTTGCGCCGCCGCATCGCCGACCCGACATGGCGAGGCATGTTCAACCAGCCCTACCTGGAAACCTGTTGCCGTTCGGCGTTGCACCGGCTGTCGCTGTGCGGTGCCCCCGGCCGTCCGGCGGGTCTCAAGGACGGTCCCTGCCTGGAGCGCCTGTCCGCGATGGGTTTCGTCCGCGCCCGGCCCGACGGCCGCTATGAACTGACCGTGGCCGGCATCGACCGCCACGCCAGCGAAATCCTGCACCTCACGTAGCGGAGCAGCGCCCCTGGCCTTGCTTTACGGCCCGGTGGCCGGTGGAATTCCCCACTCCGTCTCATAGCGTGCCCGTTCCGTCCGCAGCCGCGCCGCGATTGCCGCGGCGTGGAGGTCGAATGCCAGGCGCAGCAGCACCGGAGCCAGTTGCGCCAGCAGCCATCCCGCGGCCTGTGCCGCCCAGCACCCGGCCAGCACTGCCGGCTCCGAGGCGGCGGCCATCGCGCCACCCACACCCAGGCCGGCCTGCCACAGCGCGGTCAGCGGGGCGGCCGCGGCCGCGACGCCGCACAGCAGTGTCACGCGGGCCGCCGGCCGGCCGGCGCGGCGTTCCAGCAGCAGGGCCCCGATGCCCGGGGCCAGCAACAATCCGCTCAACACCGCGGTGGGCGTCGCCAATGCAACAACCGCCCCGCACGCCAGCCCCTGTAGCCACACCGCCGAACCCAGGCCGTGGGCCGGGCGTGCGGCTGACTGCCGGGCTGCCCGGGCCTTCATGCCAGTACCGCCGCCACCACGGCCACGGTCACCGCCATCATGGCGATCCCCAACGCCGCTTCGTGCCCGATTCGCCGCGCCGCCTCAGCGCGCACGGGAGCCCCGCCGGCCAACGCGGTGAGTTCCGCGTCGATCCGCTGCACCGCCGCACCGGCGGCATGGAAGCCACGCGTATCGGCCGCCCGTGCCGCCGCATTGTCCAGCAGGCCCACCATCGGCGTGAGCTGCCCGGACCGGGCGACCTCGCCCAGGGCACGTTCGAGCGCCTCACGCCGCGGCCGGTTGCGCCAGCCGGCCAGGCTCGGTGCGGCCTGCTCGGCCAGCCACCCGGCCAACCCAGGCAAGGGCCGGCCATCCACCCGGCGCTGTAACCCGGCCAGTATCCGCAGTTGCATCAGCACGGCCTGCTCGGGGGAGGCCGCATCCGCCATCCCGACCAGTTCTGCCTCGAAGCGCTGGTCATTCCGGGCGGCGATGAAGGCGGCGATCTCGCGGTCAACCGGCTGCCCACGGCGCAGTTCGGGGCGCGTGGCCGCCGCTTCCAGCGCCGCCAGCAGGTCCTGTAGCCGTGCCACCGTGCGGCCGGCGACGATCGGGCTGCCGCAGGCGAGCAAGGGGTTGAGCGCATAGCGCAGACGCGCCAACCCACCGCCCCAGCCCCGCAGATGAACCATGACGCGCCGCTGACGGGCGGCCAGGCGCAACGCGACTGGGTCGCTCCGTTCGGGCCGCATCGCCGCCCAGTGCCCCGCCGCCTCGCTGGCCACCATGTCGCCCAACCGCTCGGCCAGCAGATCGCCCGCTTCCCCCCCCATCGCATCGGCACTGACCAGCGCCGGACCCAACCCGTCCGGCCACAAGGCCACGCCGCGCCAACACAGCGGCGCCAATGGATCCAGTACCGCCACCGCGCGCATCGCCATCAGCCCGTCCGCACGCACGGTATCGGCGAGGCCGTCGATATCGTGCAGCCGGGTCACCTCCTCCAGACGCGTCGCCATGATCGGATCGCCGAGGTTGCGGCGTAGCCAGCGGTCCACCGTGCCGCTGCGCAGCAGGCGCCCGCCCTCATCCGGATCGGTGGCCACCGCATGCGCCAGCGTGCGCACGTCCCAGACCCGGTCGCCGGACAGCTCAAGCGGACGCTGGCCGCGGCGTGGCGGCCGTGCCGCCACGCGCCGCGCCCGTGCCGCGGCAGGGTCCGCCAGCAGCACCGGCGGTGGACGATGGTCGGGGTCCTCGGCCAGCATGCCGCGCACCAGGTCGCCGATCGCCGGCGGCAGGCGCTCATCACCCACCAGCGCGACGTAGCTGCCCAGCGCCAGCTTGCGGCGCAGAATGGCAACGGGGTCCAGCCCCTCCAGCGGCAACCGGCCGAGCGCCAGTACCACCAGCGTCACGCCCAAGGCATAGACATCGTCGGCGATCGTCCCGTCACCCCGCCCGCTGGGCAGGCACATGGCGGAATAGGGCGGCTCGAACAGCGCGGGCTGGTACTGCGCCGGCGGCGCCGACCATGCGGTGCCCAGCACCACCGGCGCGGCCATGCCGGCGCGGAAGATGTTGTCGATGCGAATGGCGCGGTGGGTGACCCGCTGCC
Source organism: Acetobacteraceae bacterium (assembly GCA_003164455.1). GTDB lineage: Bacteria > Pseudomonadota > Alphaproteobacteria > Acetobacterales > Acetobacteraceae > Rhodovastum. The sequence continues at coordinate 1,851 of PLTJ01000394.1, read as the reverse complement.
TGTCCAGCGCGACCAGCACCGCGGCGGCGGGGCGCAGCACGAATTCCAGCAACTCCGGCTCGCTCCAGGGCCGCAACGCCGCGGCCAGCGACGGGCCGGGTGGGGCGGCGGACACCACGAACCAGGCCGCTTCGCCCCGTGCCCCGTGCCCCGGCCCGTGTGCGAGCGGCACCAGCAGCCCATCGTCGGTCCACCCCGCCAGCGCGTTCAGCGCCATCGCCCGCGGTGGCGCGCCGGGGGCGGACTGCACCGCCATCAGCCCACTCCGCCCCGCCGAGCGATCGGTCACCGCGAAGGCCGCCAAGCCGCCGCCCGCGCCAGGCAGCGGCCGCGCGACATCGACGCCGTAGGTGCCGGCGATCAGGTTTTGGGCGTCGTCCGGGCTCGAGATGGCGGCCATGACCGTGCTGCGGATACCTCCGCCGCCATCCTGGGCCGCTCCGGGTTACCGGAGTACCAACGCCGGCCGGTATCAGTCCTCGAACGGATCGTGCACCATGATCGTATCGTCCCGCTCCGGGCTGGTGGACAGCAGCGTCACCGGCGCTTCCACCAGTTCCTCGATGCGGCGGACATACTTGATGGCCTGCGCCGGCAGCTCGGCCCAGCTCCTGGCGCCGTGCGTCGAGCCGGACCAGCCCTCCATGGTTTCATAGACCGGCACGGCCGCCGCCTGGGCGCGCATGCCGGCCGGCAGGTGGCGCAGCGTCTCGCCGCCGATGCGGTAGCCGACGCCGACCCGCAGCTCAGACATTCCGTCCAGCACGTCGAGCTTGGTGAGCGCGAGGCCCTGGATGCCGCCGACCTTCACGGCTTGGCGCACCTGGGCCGCGTCAAACCAGCCGCAGCGGCGGCGGCGGCCGGTGACGGTGCCGAATTCGTGGCCGCGATCGCCCAGCAACGTGCCGGTCGCGTCGGCCAACTCGGTCGGGAAGGGGCCGGAACCGACGCGGGTGCAATAGGCCTTGGCGATACCGAGCACGAAACCGACGCCAGACGGCCCGACGCCGGAACCGGCGGCGGCGGTGGCGGCCACCGTGTTGCTGCTGGTGACGAAGGGGTAGGTGCCATGATCGACGTCGAGCATGACGGCCTGCGCGCCCTCGAACAGGATGCGCTTGCCCGCCCGCCGCGCCTCGTTCAGGCGTTCCCAGACTGGCTCGGCGTAGGGCAGGATCAGCGGCGCCAGTTCCAGCAGGCGGTCCAGCAGCGCCTGCTTGGTGAATGTATCGGCGCCGAGACCTTTCAACAGCGTATTGTGATGCAGCAGAAGCTCGTCGAGCTTGTTTGCCATCGTTTCCGGCTCGGCGAGGTCGCACACCCGGATGGCGCGGCGTGCGACCTTGTCTTCATAGGCCGGACCGATACCGCGGCCGGTGGTGCCGATCCTGCGGTCGCCGCGGGCGACTTCGCGGGCGCGGTCGAGGGCGCCGTGCAGGGGGAGGATGAGGGCAGCGTTGTCGGCGATGCGCAGCGTCTCCGGCGTGACCGTAAGGCCCTGGGCGCGGACGCGCTCGATTTCGGCGAGCAGCGCTTCGGGGTCGATCACCACGCCGTTGCCGATGATGCCGAGCTTGCCGCGCGCCAGGCCCGAGGGCAGCAGCGACAGTTTGTAGGTTTGGTTGTTCACCACCAGGGTGTGGCCGGCGTTGTGGCCGCCCTGGAAGCGCACCACGATGTCGGCCCGGCTGGCCAGCCAGTCCACCACCTTGCCTTTGCCNNCTGCCTCGGCTTGCGGGTCGGCGGCAGGGTCGAGCCCGGCGACCGTGGCGTAACCCGCGGCACGCAGCGCGGCGGCGCGCGCCGCCTCGCTGCCGGCGGGCACGAACACGCGCGCTTTCGGCGCCCGCG
>PLTJ01000257.1:299-12736 GCA_003164455.1 Acetobacteraceae bacterium | reverse complement strand
CGGCATTCTCGGTGACCGTACCGCCGGAGGGCACCGTTACCGAGTCGGTGGTCGCCGTGGTCGCCACATCGACGCCCGGGGTTCCGAACACCACCGTATAACCGCCCGCCGCCACGTTCGTGAAGCTGTAGTTGCCATTCGCATCGGTGGTCGTTGTCCCGATCGTCGTCGTGCCGCTCAGCAGCGTCACCGTCACCCCGGCGATACCGGATTCACCGTTCTCCTGCACGCCGTCGATGTTTGTGTCCGTGAACGCGGTGCCGATGATCGTGCCCGGTGAGTTGCCGGGGCCAGGCCCCCCCGGCGCCGGGTTGGCGCTGGTCGTGAGATCGAAGCCCTGTTCGATCGCACTGAAACCGATCTTTGGTATCGGCTGCCCGCTGACGATGGGCGCGGAAACGGCCTCGGTCACCGAGACCGAGATGTTCAGCGACGAATAAGTATAGGGAAGCACAACGTCCGTCTCGCCGGCCGCGCCGGTGATGGTGCCCTGCCATACGAGATTGCCGCTATCGTCGGTTACCGTCTCGACCGCTGCCAGGGTGACCCCCGGCCCGGTATTGGCATCCATTTGCAACGACTGCTGAAGGCCGTCGATGTAGGCGCCGTTCGACGCATTCACCTGGTAAGTGAAGGTCAGATTGATGCTGGCACTCGGCGCTTCGACCTTGGAGGTAAATCCGCTCCATTGCAGTTCGTCATATGGCGCGGTAGCGGCCGTGGAGACGGCGCCATAATTTTGCGCATTGACCGTGTAAGGCAGAGGGGCAAACGCCAAACCGCCGTCCGTCGTCACGGCCTGGGAAACATCGACGTCCGAGAACGTCAGTACCCCTCCCGTGTCGAGGTCGGTGACAGCCTGATCGCTGAAAGCCTGGGTCTGGATCTGGGTCTCGGACATGGCCACCCTCCACTCAATCCATTATCTGGACCCCTCACCGGTTCGGCCGGTGAGGAATTCCAGCAGCAGCTTATGCCCGGCGGGAGACGCCCCGACGGAACCGCGTTACCGACGACGACGACGGAGCACGCCGAGACCAGCCAAGGCAAGCGCGAAAATAGCGCCGCTTGCCGGTTCGGGAACTTGAGTCGCCGAAAAAACAACTGAATCAACAGCAGCGTAGCCACCAGAGACGGAGGTCAGGTTCAGGTCCATAGTTACATAAAGTGTGTTCTGCCCGGTCAATTTTTGCGTTCCGGTCATCACGTCCGTGGACGGGTTGTCCTGGGAGTCCATGCTGCTGCTAGTTATCAGACCCGACGGGCCGGAGGACGCGTATGTGTCGATGGTGGCGGTGGCGTCATCTTGCGCCGTCGTGGTCGGACAGCCGCCAGAAGCGGCATTCCCACCGCAGGCCACCACACTGAAGGAAAGGCTGGTGATGCCCTGGATCGGGCTGGTGACTTTAAACTCCAGGAAAGTGTCCGCACTGCCGCCGCCGACGTTCTCGAGCACCCCGTTGCTCGGGCCAGTGATGGTGATGCCCTGCTGACCGGTGGTGACCGCGTACTGCCCCAGGTTCGATCCGCTACAGGCAAACCCGGAGCATGATTCCAGCGTAAATGTGATGTTGTTGCTGGTGGTGACGCTGTTGATCGGGGTCAGCGGCGAGGGCACAGCGTAGGCGTTGCCGCCGGCCAGAGTCAGGGCGAACACTGCCACGGCGGCAATGGATCGGAGTAGTCCAAAAAGCTTCGCCGTGACTCTCATTTTTTCGGCTCCGCCCATTGTCTGAGCACCAGAGGTACAAGCCGGGCCGTCCGCCAACCGGCTCAGACCCCCGTTCACGTCGTAATCTATGCGCCGATCCCGCGATCGTCAAGCCAACATTCACATTTGAGTAGCAAATTTTTCCATTTGCACGCATAACGGCTCATTTTTGGGACGTTCAGACCGCCTCATGGCCGATGTGCACGGTTCCGAGGCGTCTCTCTTGGCTACCATAAAGGTTATTTTTGGTATTCTATTGCGTCATGTTAGACAACACGGCGCGACGTCTCATATCGCGACCCGTTCTCCACGCCGCTTCCGCCCGGGCGGCACACTGGTCAAATTCGGGTTCGCCGCCCCGCCCGATTTCCGCCCCCCGGCAACCGACCGCAGGGGCCTCGCATGGCGGAGCGGCCACCCCGCCTCAGGCCGCGAAACGCGGAAACAGCACGTTGTTCTCCAGATGGATGTGCTCCATCACCTCCTCGCTCAGGCGGCGCGCCCCGACATACAGCGCCCGCCAAGTCGGGCAGGCCTCTTCGAGCGGCTCGAAGCCGTGCGCCACCCGCTCCAGCGCGCGTAACTGCGCGCCGTGCCCGTCATGCTCCGCCAGCAACACCGCGATGGGTTGTCCGATCATCGGATGGCCACCGCGACGCATCATCGGGAACAGCACCTGCTCTTCCTTCTGCATGTGCGCCTCCAGTTCCTCCTGGATGTGTCCCAGCAGCGCCGCAATGCCGTGCGGGGCCAGTGCATGCGCGCGGTGCGCCGCCTCCGTCCGGCGTGCCAGGCGCAGCAATTCGGGCAGCTCGCGGCGATGCCCGGCATGGAAACGGGTCTCGATCAGGTCGATCAGCGCACCGGTCTCCTCCGGTACCGCATCCGGCAGGCCGAGGGCGACCACCGCCTCCAGCTCCGCCTCCAGTACGCCGAGGTCCAACCCCTTCGCGGTCGCCGCCTCGGCCAGCCCGACCCGGCCGCCGCAACAGAAATCGAGCTTGTGTCGGTGGAACACCGCCGTCACCCCGGGATGCGTGGCGGCGAGATCGGCCAGGGTGCGCGTGGCAAAGCGTTCGGAAGCGGTACTGGACATCGGGAATTCTCCTACGCCCGCCGGCGCGGCGGGGGAACGGCATCGGCGATCATATTGGTATTTCCGATACCACTTAACTTGACCCCCTCATCGTGGTATCGTCAATACCAAATTTCCGGAATCTCTCGGGATGCGCCTGCTCGCCTCCACCGACTTCGCCCTGCGCGTGCTCATCCGCCTGGCCGCCGAGCCCGCCGGGCAGCACCTGAACGTGGAGGCGCTGGCCCGCGAGCTGGGCGGACTGTCGCGCAACCATCTGCACAAGGTGGTGCAGGAACTGGCAGTGCTGGGCATGGTGCGGACACTGCGCGGGGCGCATGGCGGCGTGGCGCTGAGCAAGCCGCCGGGGGAGATCCGGCTGGACGAACTGGTGGCCCGGCTGGAATCGGAGCAGGCTCTGGTGGAGTGCTTCCGCGCCGATGGCGGCGCCTGCGTGCTGACTCCGCGCTGCCGTCTCAAGGGGATGCTGGCCGGCGCCCGGGACGCTTTTCTGCACGCGTTGGACCGGTACACGCTCGCGGAGTGTCTGGCGGGGGCGGCGGCCCCTCCCCCCGACCCTGGTCAGCTTGGCGGCCCAGGCCCACAAGAGGAAGAGTAAAGAGGAGTGCTCCCCCCTGCCCTCTGACTCCAGTGCCCTGAGTCAGCCGCCGCGCCCACTGGGCGATTCCGCCGCCACCAACCCGCCCGAGGTGCCCTAACCCCGATGCCGACGCCGTTCTCGTCCCAGGATCTTGGTCGCGCGTTTGACGCGCGCAGCCTCACGCGTGGCCGCAGCCTGGTGCTGACCGGCGCGGTGGAGGTGCGGCTCGACGGCGATACCATCGCCGCCACCGTGCAGGCCCCGGCCGGCCGCCAGGCCGTGCGCATCACCCCCTCGCCGCTCGGGCGCCACGTGGTGTTCGACAGCCGTTGCAGCTGCGGTATGCCGGGCTGCCTGCATCTGGCCGCAGCGGCGTTCGCCGCACTCGACCGGTTTCCCGCCCTGCGCCGGGCCGAACAGCAGAGCTTCCTCGATGCGCTGGTCAGCGCGCCGGAGAAGGAGCCGCAACGAATCGGGTTCGAACTGCTGCCCGGCGAGCCTCCCTATGCCTGTGTCGTCGCCTCCCTGCTGACCGGCGAGCGCAGCGGCACCATCGCACCGACGAGTCCGCGTCGGATCGCTGCCGACGAACAGGCCGCCCCGGCGGTTCGCGCGATGGCCCGAACCCTGGGCGGCGGTAACGAGACCCGGACCGGCGTGCCATCGGGGCAAGTCGACGACGTGCTGCGCGGGTTGGCGCAGACCGGTCAGGCGCGCTGGCACGACGGCAACAGGCGCCTCGTCCTCGGCGAACCGCGTCGCTTCGCCAGCACCGCGGCGGCCGCCCTGCCGCCTCGCTCGGGCGTGATCATTGGCGCGACCGGGCCGTGGTACGTCGATGCCACCTCCGGCGCGATCGGGCGCATCCATGTCCAGCCGCCAGCGCCGCCGCGACGCTTGCCGGCGCCCCCGCCGCTCGCACCACGGCACGCCGGCCGGATCCGCACCGCCGCACCACGGCGGCGGATCGAGCCGCCGGCCACCAGCGAACAGGTGATCGTCGAACGCAAACCCACGCCCGTGTTGCGGCTGACCCGCTTCCATTGTCCGGACGAGTTCGCCCGGATGCAGGAACTCGACGCCCTGCTGCTCGACTTCGACTACGACGGTGCGACCGTCGCCGCCGAGGACGAACGCCAGTTCGTCCGCGTCGAGGAACCCGGTGGACCCGTCTTCGTCCGCCGCGACCGCGCGGCCGAGACCGCTGCCATCGACACCATCCGCCAGGACGGTTTCGTCCAAATGCGCATGGCCGAGGGAAAGACGGCGAAGGGACGCCTGGTTTTCCTGTTTCGGGGTCGCGACGCGCCGGAAAACTGGCAGCGTTTCGTCAGCGAGCGNNCCTCCGTCGGTCCCTGCGACATGCGCCTGGCCGATGCGCCGCACGGCGGCTTCTCGCTCGATCTTGGCATCGAGATCGACGGCGCGCGTCATCCGCTGCTGCCTGTTCTGCTCGGCCTGCGCGATCGCGGCGGCATTGCCGCGGCGCGGGTAGTCGATGGCGAACTGATCACCAGCCTCGACGACGGCCGCATCATAAAACTGCCGGCCGAGCGCATCGCGCGCCTGCTGGCGGTGGTGGACGAGTTGATCGAAGCGGCACGCCGCCGCTCCGGCGATGCGCTGGTGCTGGATGCGGTCGAGGCACCCGCCGTGCTCGAGCTGGAAGACCTCGTCACCACGCGCTGGCAGGATGGAGCCGCCATCGCGGCAAGGGTCGCGCGCTTCCGCGGCCTCGCCGAAATCCCGGAGGTAACGGTGCCCGCCGGGTTTGTCGCCGACCTTCGCCCCTACCAGCAGCAGGGCGTCAACTGGCTTCAGCAGCTACGGGCGAACGACCTTGGCGGGTTGCTCGCCGACGACATGGGGCTTGGCAAGACGCCGCAAACCATCGCCCACATCGTCGTCGAGCTGGCGGCGGGCCGGCTCGACCGGCCGGTGCTGATCGTCGTGCCGACCAGCCTGATCACCAACTGGACCGCTGAAATTTCCCGCTTCGCCCCTGGCCTGCGCGTGGTGGTACTGCACGGGCTCGACCGCCACGAACGGCGGAGCCAACTCGACGGCGTGCATGTCGTGATCACGACGTACACCGTGCTGGCGCGCGACATCGAGGAAATGGCAGCGCTCGCCTGGCACATGGTAGTGCTCGACGAAGCGCAGGCGGTGAAGAACGCGAGCGCGAAAGCGACCCATGCGGTCTGCCGACTCGAGACACGTCACCGGCTTTGTCTGTCGGGAACGCCGATCGAAAATAATCTGGGGGAACTGTGGTCGCTGTTCGCCTTCCTGATGCCGGGGCTGCTCGGCCATCGCAAGAGTTTCACCAAGCGCTTCCGCACGCCGATCGAGAAAGGCGGCGACGCGGTCCGGCGTCGCCAGTTGGCGCTGCGCATCCGTCCCTTCATCCTTCGCCGCACCAAGGCGGCGGTGGCGCCCGAGCTGCCGCCGAAGCACACCATCATGCGCCGCATCACGCTGGCGCCCGAGCAGCGCGAACTTTACGAGACCATCCGCGCCACGCTGCACGAGCGGGTAAGGGAGGAAATCGCCGCGCACAGTCTGGCGCGCAGTCAGGTCGTCGTGCTCGATGCGCTTCTGAAACTGCGGCAGGTCTGCTGCGACCCGCGGCTGGTGAAGCTGCCTTCGGCGCGGCGAATAACGGCGTCGAGCAAACTCGATGACCTGCTGGATATGGTCCGCGAGATGATCGCCGAGGGACGGCGCGTCCTGTTGTTCTCGCAGTTCACCTCGATGCTCGACCTGATGAAGCCGCCGCTTGCCGCCGCCGGCATTTCCTTCGTCGAGCTGCGCGGCGACACGCGCGACCGGGCGGCCCCGGTGCGGCGCTTCGAAGCGGGCGAAGTGCCGCTGTTCCTGATCAGTCTGAAGGCCGGCGGCCGTGGGCTCAACCTGGTCGCGGCCGACACGGTGATCCATTATGACCCATGGTGGAACCCGGCCGTCGAGGAGCAGGCCTCCGACCGCGCCCACCGCATCGGCCAGACAAAATCGGTGTTCATCTACAAGCTGATCGCGGCGGATACGGTGGAAGAGCGCATTCTGGAATTGCAGGAACGCAAGGCAGCACTGGCGAATATCGCATTCGGCGAGGACGGCGCGGCGTTGCCGGCGATGGCAGCCGAGGATATCGACTTCCTGTTCGGCCCCGCGCCCGACCAGGCGGCCGAGTGATACCGGCGGCCCGAAAAGCCTCTTTCTTCCGGCATTCCGGGCCGCCGGTATCACGCGCGGGGATGGTGGGGCGGCCGCGCCTGTTTGCGTAGAACGATCCCGAAACTTCTGTTGTTGCCGTGGTCACGATGTTGTCGTAATCGTGCATGCTGATCGGGGTTGGCAGCATTGCATGAAAACCCGATAGGAAAGGAACCAGACAGCATGGCGACCAAGGATGACACCCGGGCACGCGCTCCGCGCGGGACGAGAAACGTTACACAGGCTTTCTTCGCGGCGCTCGATGGGCTTTCGGACGGCCAGCAGGCAGCCGTCGCAACGGCGGCATTGACCGCCATCCGCGACGCGTTGAAGGCACGGCGCCTGAAGGCCCGTGAAGCCGCCGCCAGGGTCAAAGCGAAGACGCCGGCGAAGACCAAGGCAGCGACTCCCCGCAAAGCCAAAGCGGTGGCAAAGCGCTCCCCGGCCATGGCAAGCAAGAAAGCCGCAACGAAGCCGGTTCCGGCAAAGCGGGCGGCCGCAAGCAAGCCAGCCAAACGGAAGTCGTCCAGCAAGATCGTAACCCCGGCTGCGCCGGAAGCCGGCACACCGTAGAGCACCGCGATCCGGGGTGTACTCTTTCGTGGAACACCCCGCGCGTGGACCGTGCGGCGGCGCGACGGCCAGATCCCGAAGCGGGTGATGGGACAGGCAATCGCGCCGCGGCTGGCGTTACACGAAGCCGGCTACCGCGTGCGGAACATAAGGTTCCTCGAGCAACGTGATCTCGTCGGCGGAAAGCTTCAGGGGCATCGCGGCCAGGGCGTCTTCGAGGTGCTGAAGCTTGGTCGCCCCGATGATCGCCGCGGTAATCACCGGCTTGGCCAGCAGCCAGGCCAGCGCCACCTGCGCGCGCGGCACGCCACGCTGGGCCGCCACCTGCGCCACGCGCTCAATGACCTTGTGGTCGGCCTCGATCGGTTTTGCGTACATCCGCTTGCCCAACGCGTCCGTCTCGGTGCGGGCGGTGACGGTGTCCCAGTCCCGGGTAAGGCGCCCGCGAGCCAGCGGGCTGTAGGGAATCACGCCGATCCCTTCGGCCGCGCAAAGCGGTAGCATTTCGCGTTCCTCCTCACGATAGAGAAGGTTCACGCGGTTCTGCATACTCACGAAACGGGTCCAGCCCCGGCGCTCGGCGACCGCGAGGGCCTTGGCGAACTGCCACGCATACATCGACGAAGCTCCGATGTAGCGCGCCTTGCCCGCCTTGACGACGTCGTGCAACGCCTCCAGCGTTTCCTCGATCGGCGTGTTATTGTCCCAGCGATGGATCTGGTAGAGATCGACGTGGTCCATGCCGAGGCGCCGCAGGCTGGCATCGATCTCCGCCATGATCGCCCGGCGCGACAGGCCCATGCCGTTCGGGCCCGGGTGCATCCGGCCGTTGACCTTGGTGGCGATCACGAATTCGTCACGACGGGCGAAGTCCTTCAGCGCCCGGCCGACGATTTCCTCGCTGCTACCGTCCGAGTAGACATTCGCCGTATCGAAGAAATTGATGCCTCCCTCCAGCGCCCGCTTGATGACGGGACGGCTCGTTTCCTCGTCAAGCGACCATGCATGATTATTACCCCGCCCGGGCTCGCCAAAGCTCATGCAGCCCAGGCAGATACGTGACACTTCGAGGCCGGTGCGACCGAGTTTTATGTAGTCCATCACTTTACTCCACGTTGCGATCCTGGCCTGACCAGGATCTCTGGGTGAAAGCCGGAACCCGGCCTGTTGCTATGCTGCCTTGTAGCCCATGATCGCCTTGACCTCCTGGTAATCCTCGAGCCCCCACTTGCCGTATTCGCGCCCGTTGCCGGATTGCTTGTAGCCGCCGAACGGCGCGGCGGTGTCCCAGGCCGGATAATTCAGGTAAACATTGCCGGCTCGCATTTCTGCCGCCACCCGGCGCGCATGCCCGAGATCGGCAGACTGCACGTAGGCCGCCAGGCCGTAAACGGTGTCGTTGGCCATACGGATCGCTTCCGCCTCGTCGCGATACGGCAGGATGCTGATGACCGGGCCGAAGATTTCCTCGCGCGCGATCGTCATATCGTTGCGGACGCCGCCAAACACGGTGGGCCGGACGAAATAGCCGCGGTTGAGATGACCCGGGCGACCAGGACCGCCGGTGACCAGCTCCGCCCCCTCGTCGATGCCGGATTTGATGAGGCGCTGGATCTTGTCGAACTGCACGCGGCTCACCACCGGCCCAAGATTGGTGCGCTCATCGGCCACGTCGCCCACCACGAGACTTTCGGCCGCGGCCTTTGCGATCGCCTTGACCTCCTCATGGCGGTTGGCCGGCACGAACATCCGGGTCGGCGCGTTGCAGGATTGGCCGCTGTTGTCCATCATCCCGACCACACCCTTGGTAACGGCGGCCTGGAAATCGACGTCCGGCAGCAGGATGTTCGCGGACTTGCCGCCGAGTTCCTGGGCCACCCGCTTCACCGTCGGCGCCGCGGCCTGGGCGACCAGGATGCCCGCCCGGGTCGAGCCGGTGAACGACATCATATCGATATCGGGATGAGCGGACATGGCCGCTCCGACCACGGCGCCTTCGCCCTGCACCATGTTGTAGACACCGGCCGGCACGCCGGCCGCATGCATCGCTTCCGACCAGATGATGGCATCCAGCGGCGAGATTTCGGAGGGCTTCAGGACCATGGTGCAGCCCGCCGCGATCGCCGGGGCGACCTTGCAGACGATCTGGTTGATCGGCCAGTTCCAGGGCGTAATAAGCCCGACCACGCCGATCGGCTCGCGGGTGATCAACGTGGTGCCCTGGACCTCCTCGAACCGGTAGCTTTCCAGCACCTCGATCATCCGGGTCAGATGGGCGACTCCGGCCGACGACTGATTCTCGAAGGCGAATTTCAGCGGCGCCCCCATTTCGCGCGAAAGTGCTTCCGCGACCTCGTGACGCCGTTTGTTGTACTCGGCCAGGATGGCACGCAGGAGATCCAGGCGTTCCTTGCGGGTGGTGCGTGCGAAAGCGGGGAAGGCCGCGCGGGCAGCGGCAACGGCCCGGTTGACGTCGGCAGGCCCGCCGACAGCGATTTGCATGAACGGCTCTTCAGTGGAAGGGTCCACCACGTCGAGCAGAACGGGTTGCAGCGGATCGACCCAGGCCCCGTTTACGTAATGGTGGTGTTCGTGCTGCATGTTAAAATTCCTTTGAACCAACACCTGCGTGGACCCGATGGGGGTCATCAGATCTGCGCTCCAGGGCGTTCGCGTGCCCCCTGCGCCATGCTCTATATACACTTGGACAAGATGACCGGGAACTCCCGCCCCGGAGCCTGCCTCACGCCCCGTAAAGGAAACGTACCATGAGCATCCACCCTGCCCTGACCGCTGGCCGGGTCGCGGTCGTCACCGGTGCCGCCAGCGGCATCGGCCGCGCGGCCGCCCGGCGCTTCGCCGCCATGGGCCTCAAGGTGTGCCTGGCGGATTTGTCCGCCGAGGCGCTCGAAGGCGCCGCCGCCGAAGTCGCCGCCGCCGCGCCGGGCGGGCGGGCCGCGGTGCTCGCCGTGCCCACCGATGTCAGCCGGCTGGAAGACGTCCAGGCCCTCAGAGACGCGGCCTACGCCGCCTTCGGCGAAGTGGCCGTGCTGATGAACAACGCCGGCACCGCCCCGGGCGGCGGGCCATGGGAACACATCGACCGCTGGCGTCATCTGCTGGGCGTCAATCTCTGGGGCGTCATCAACGGGGTGCAGACATTCGCCCCAGCCATGCTTGAGCAGTGCACAAGCTGCGCGATCGTCAACACCGGGTCCAAGCAGGGCATCACCTGCCCGCCCGGCGACGCTGCCTACAACGTCAGCAAGGCCGGTGTGAAGGCGTTCACGGAGGCGCTCGCGCACAGCCTGCGCAACGCCGAGGGAGCGCGGATCACGGCACATCTGCTGATCCCCGGATTCACCTTCACCGCGATGACGCGCCGCGGGCGCAGCGAGAAGCCGGCGGGTGCCTGGACCCCGGATCAGGTGGTGGACATGCTGATGGCCGGCATGAACCAGGGCGATTTCTACATCCTCTGCCCCGACAACGAGGTGAGCCGGGCGATCGACAACCGCCGGATCCTATGGGCCGCGCAGGACATTACGCAAAACCGCCCGGCGCTGTCGCGCTGGCACCCTGACTACCAGGCGGCCTTCGGGCGCTTCCTGGATGACGCTGACGATGCCGCGTCAGGTCTATGACATGACGATCCAACTGAGCTGGCCGCACCCCGACATCCGGGCCGACCTCGCCGCATTGCGTCGCCAGGTGCCGCTGACCCATTGCCTGACGAATATCGTGGCGAGCGGCTTCACGGCGAATGTGCTGCTGGCCATTGGCGCCTCGCCGGCGATGGTGATCGCCAAGCAGGAGGTGGCCGAATTCGCTGCCATGGCGGCCGGCGTGCTGATCAATGTCGGCACCGTCACCAGCGCCACCGCCCGGGCGATGGAACGCGCCGCGGCAGCGGCAGCCGACGCCGCGACACCCTGGGTGCTGGACCCGGTAGCGGTCGGCGCGCTGGCCTGGCGCCGCCGGATCGTCACCGGACTGTTGGCCCACCGGCCCACGGTGATCCGCGGCAATGCCTCGGAAATTCTGACCCTGGCGGGCGCCGAAGGCAGCGGCAAGGGAGTCGACTCGACGGCCAGTTCCACCGCTTCCCTGCACGCCGCCCGGGCGCTCGCCAGCCGGACCGGTGCGGTGGTCGCGGTCAGCGGCGCCACCGACTACATCAGCGACGGCACCGAGGTTATCGAAGTCACCGGCGGCGATCCCATGATGACCCGCGTCACCGGTACGGGCTGCGCGCTGGGCGCCGTGATCGCCGCTTTCCTGGGCGCCGGATGCCCGCCGTTACGGGCCGCCACGGCCGCCTCGGCGGTGTTTGCCCACGCCGGCGAACGCGCCATCGCGCAGGCCCGCGGACCGGGAAGTTTCGCCGCTGCCTTTCTCGACGAACTGTCGCTGATCGGCACCGAACCGACCTGAAATTAACGCGCGCCGGCCTCGGCTGGCATCTGGATGTCGATCTCGAGCGTCGAGATGTTGGCGCCGCGGTCGAGTTTGATCTGCACCATGTCGCGGTCGATCTTCAGATGCCTGGCCACCACCGCCAGGATCTCCTCCTGCAGCAGGCGCACCAGATCGCCGTGGGCACCGTTCAGCGCGCGCTCGTGGGCCAGCACGATCTGCAGCCGCTCGCGCGCTATCGGCGCCGAGCCGCGGCGAGAGAACAGGAAATCGAGCAGTTTCACGCCACCCTCCGCCCAAACAGGCGCTGCACAAAGCCGCGTTTCTCCTCCGGCACCACCATCGGCACCGCCTCGCCGCGCAGCCGGCGGGCGGCATCGAAATAGGCGCGCGCCGGGGCGCTCTCGGGATTGTTCAGCGTCACCGGGGAGCCGAGGTTGGAAGCACGCAAGACTTCCTGGCTCTCGGGGATGATGCCGAGCAGCGGAATGGAGAGAATTTCCAGCACGTCCTCGGTCTTCAGCATCTCGCCGCGGTTGGCGCGGCCGGTGTCGTAGCGCGTCAGCAGCAGGTGCTTCACCATCCGCTCGCCGCGCTCGGCCACCTCGGTCTTGGAATCGAGCAGGCCGATGATGCGGTCGGAGTCGCGCACGGACGACACTTCCGGGTTGGTCACCACCACGGCCTGGTCGGCATGGCGCATGGCCAGCGTGGCGCCGCGCTCGATGCCGGCGGGGCTGTCACAGATCACCCAGTCGAATTTCTCCCGCAGTTCGGCAACCACGCGGGCGACGCCTTCCGGCGTCAGCGCGTCCTTGTCGCGGGTCTGCGAGGCCGGCAGCAGC
>PLTJ01000257.1:0-203 GCA_003164455.1 Acetobacteraceae bacterium | reverse complement strand
TCTTCTCCCTCGCCCCGGTCAGTCCAGGGCCGCCATGACAATCGAGCCGCCGTCCAGCCAGGCCTGCACGGGCCGGCCGCGCAGGGCCGCATCCATATCGTCGGCGGTGCGGTAGACGCCGTCGATCGCCACCAGTTCGGCCTCCAGGCGGCGACAGAACACGCGGGCATTGGGGTTACCGGTGAAGCCCGCCACCACGCGGC
>PLTJ01000185.1 GCA_003164455.1 Acetobacteraceae bacterium | reverse complement strand
GCATGGAATTAATTCCTAGCACGGAAGGGCGGGGGCGTGCAAGGGAATTGTGGGCGGAGGGCGCATCGTGTCGGGGGTGAAGCGGGCAATGCGTGCTATGGGTGGGGAGCGGCGGTCAACCGCTTGGCGGCGTCGGACCGCTCCTTCTCCCGAAGCGGTCATTCCGAGGCCCGACACCGGCCTGAGGCTGTTGGCCAGGTCTGGCCGGGAGCGGAGTGCGGCTTGGAAGCGATTGCAAAGGCAAAGCGGACATTCACCTCCGCACAACAAGTCCTGGTAGCTGCCGATCAAGAGGTGCAGTTCCAAGTGGAACTGCACCCTACAACTTGCTTCCCTCGCCGCGCTCCGCCCGTCCGGTCGGGCCGAAAGCGTCCCTGGATAGATCGGACGCGCCCTTACGCGGGAACCTCCGCCTCGGTCTCGTCAACCGGCTTGACGATCGTCAACGTGATCACAAGGGCCGTCAGCACGCAGATGCCGATGAAGATCCACATCAACGGCCATCCCCATTTCTGAGCGATGCCCAGCACCAGTGGCGGATAGCCGACCATCGCCAGATCCCAGGCCAGGCGCGTAATGCCGATGCAGGTCGCCCGGATCTTGGCTGGCACGACGTCGTTGATCAGGGCCGCCAGGGCCGGCTGGGCCAACCCGGCTCCACCGAAGACGATGCTCGACGAGATCAGCAGCATGGTCATGTTCTTGGTGATCGCCAGCAGGAACATGCCGATGGCGATTATGGCGAACGACAGGATCAGTCCCTGCTTGCGCCCCCATTTGTCGGCGATCCACCCACCGGGGAAGGCCAGGATGGCGATGAAGGCGACCGGCAGAAGGGAGAATCCCAGACTTTTGATGTTGATCCCGATTCCCTTGAGGGCAAACAGCGGCAGCAGGGTGGATGTCATGTCCATCCGCTCGACGGCCAGAAAAAAGGTCAGATAGGCAATGATGAAGATGTTCCAGTTCTTGAACAGGAGCATCATGTCGGCCTTGGTGAACTTGACCGTCTTGGCGGCCTTCGCGCGGTTGACGGTTTCGGAAAGGCCAAACCAGTAGACCAGCGAGCCGAGCACCAGGAAGGACGCGCCCACCAGGATAGCGTTCTTGTAGCCCATCGAATCGGCCATGTAGCCGCACAGCACCAGACCGATGGCCACGCCCAGGGAATAAAGCCCCAGATAGACGCTCATCGCCCGGCCCTGGTATTTCTTTGGCACGATGTCGCCGATATAGGCCTGCGCGGCGGGAATCTGCCCGCCGGCGCCGATGCCAGCGATCGCCGAACCGACATAGACCAGGAAGAGGCCGTCCGCCTCGACGGAGACGACAAAGCCCAGGGCATAGCCCAAAAAGCCGGCAATAAGCACCAGCTTGCGGCCCCAGCGGTCGGAAATCAGGCCGGCGATGACCTCCATGGGGGCCTTGAAGACGTCGCGCACGGACGTAATGGTCGCGGCGACCACGAACGACACCCCGAAGACGCCGACGGCGTACAGGGTGAGCAGCGGCATCATGATGCCCGAGCCGATGCCCATGCCGACCATCATGGCGACGCCGAGCATGATCGTATTCTTATTTAGCCAAATTTTTCTTTCGGCTTCGTCATCCTTTATCTGCGAAAAAATTTGATTCATCATCGAATCCTCTCTTTATATTTATTATCCCTCCCCCCGCCGGACACCGGAAGTCCGAACGGTCTTCGGTCCTTTGTCCGGAGGGCGTGGCGAGGCCGAACGGCGGCCTCGCCACGTCGCTCTAGCCGTGCCTCGGGGGTACAGGGACCCAATCCGCAGGTTCCACAGTCTCACGCCGCATCGGGGCGAAGGCGCGGCGCCTCATCAGAGGACCACACCGTCCGCTTTCAGCTGCTTTTGCAGATGGGCGACATCCACCCGGCGTGGCGCCACGCCGGCCTTCGCCGCCAACGCGGCCGCGGTTCCCGCCGCTTGTCCCATCAGGATGCAGCTGGCCTGGCCGCGCAGGGTCCCGTTCGCCGTGATGTCGGACGACACCGTCCGTCCCGCAACCAGCAGGCCATCGATGCGCTGCGGCACCAGGATGCGATAGGGGATTTGATAGGCCCCGGATCCGCCGACCTCGTGGATTTCCAGATCCCGCGACCCGTTGTCGTCGTGGACATCGACCGCATGGCCACACCAGCCAATGGCGTCCAAGAATTCGCGGCCTTCCAGCGTGTCCTCGCCGGTCATCTTGTATTCGCCGATGATGATCCGGGATTCTCGGATGCCGATCTGGTGCGCCGTTGAAAGAAGATAGGAATCCCCGTAACCAGGAATGTATTTTCGTAAATATTCAGCGTATTTGACCACGAATTCCCGCATCGCCGAAATAGTTTTGCTGAATTCCGGAATGTTCGTGGGATCGCACATGTGGGCCATGTCCACGTTGTGCATCGTCGTGTTGCGGATCTTTCCGTTGCGGTAGATCGGCCGGATCAGGCCGGCGAATCCCCGCTCGGCGGTCTGCGAGGTCCCGCAAGGCGGCGGATAGTCGCCGTTCTCGATGGCCTTGCGCATCAGAGTGGGGAACGACAGCATCGCGAAGGGCTTCTTCTCGCCCCACAGGCGATGGAGCATCTCTCGATAGACGTCCGGGAAGTCCGTGGGATAGGGGTCCATTCCCGCGATCATCTTGTCGAGATCGACGTCCCCGATCAGGAAGTACAGGCTGGCCGCCTGGGTGTGGTTGTGCACGTTATGGCGGCCCTGCTCCCAGGGCGCGCCCGCCAAAGCCACCACGTTCGCGTCGCCGGTAGTATCGATGACGGTCTTGGCGTGGATAACGCCGCCGTCGCTGAGGACCACGCCCTTGAGGATGTCGCCGTCCTTGATGACTCCGGTCACTTCCGAAAGGTAAAGGATCTCGGCACCGGCTTCGCGGACCATCTGGTCCATCACCAGCTTCATCGTCTCGTGGTCGAAATTGACCCGGACGGGCGATTCGCCCTCATGCGCATAGACCGCCTTCAGCTTGAGCAGGCGATCGACCAGTTCCTGGGCGATTCCCTTGATGTACTGCTTGCCGCTGAAATTGCTTTCGTGGGACGCTGTGGACAACCCCACAGGCACGGTCCGGCACGGCTGATGGCGCATGCTGTTGATGCCCGGCACCAGACCGTTGGTCATCGTGCCGCCCAGGGCGGTCGACCGCTCGATCAGACAGACACGAGCGCCATTGCGCGCTGCGGCGATCGCCGCGGCGAATCCGCTGGTGCCCCCTCCGGCGACGACCACATCAACATTCTTTTGCGTCACGACGTTTCTCCTAAGAAGAAGGATGTGTATCTACGTTCGAAAATAGTGGCAAATTTAGAATCTTTTGACCTATTATCATCGTCATGAATGACGGCAGGATCGACCTCAACCTGATCGAAATCTTTTCGGCGGTGATGACCGAGAAAAGCGTGACGCGGGCGGCGCGCCGACTTAGCATGACCCAGCCCGCCGTCAGCAACGCCCTGGCCCGCCTGCGCCAGCAACTCCACGACGAATTGTTCACCAAGGTTCGCGGCGGCGTGCAGCCGACCGAGCGGGCGATCGCCATCTGGCCGGACATCCGCGAGGCCCTCGAAAAAATCCGAGCGGTCAGCGGTTCGAGCGACTTCGACCCGGCCACCACCCAGGAAATCTTCCACATCGCGGTGACCGACGCGTTGCGCTACAAGCTGGTGCCGGCGCTCGCCCTTTACTTCGCCGAGAACGCGCCGTGCGCCAAGCTGCACATGAGCCCCCACACCGACAGTTGGTCGTTGAGCGCGTTGGAGGCCGGCCGGTTGGACTGCGTGATCGGGATGTTTCCGCAGCCTCCGCCGGGGCCGCACGTCGAAAGCCTGTTCACCGACACCTTCGTCTGCGTCCTACGCAAGGGCCATCCCCTGTTGCGCCACCAGCTGACCCTGAAGGGCCTCGAGTCCGCCACCCATGTCCTGATCAAGACGTCGGGGGCCAGCCTGGGGCTGGTCGATAACTGGCTGGGCCTTCAGGGCCTGACCCGACACATCGCGCTGATCGTCGGCCATATCGACGACGCCCTGGAGATCGTCCGCCAGACCGATATGCTGACGGCGATCCCCTATCGCGTGGCGTGGATGGCCGCCGCCGCGAACTGCCGCGTCGTCAAGCTGCCCTTCGATACCGAGAAGATCCTCTACAAGATGCTCTGGCACGAAAAATCGGACCGCTCCACCGCACAGAAATGGTTCCGCGCGACCGTCAAGTCCCTCGTCCTGAAGTGCAACGTTTCGAAATAACGCAATTATTCAATGAATTTTCGCGGCGGAGCGGTCCGTTCTTGAGCGACGCGAGCACCAGTTTATTGTCACCCCAGATCAGCTTGTTGGTCCAGCCGCCGGTCTGGCCAGAACTAACGGAACGGCCTTTTGGGGCTCGTCGCTATTTCAAGTAGGTGAATTGGCCAGAACGTCACCTGCGATGAGGTAGACGATGGCTTTGAGATTTTGCTTGGTTCGGTAGCCTTTGGCCTTGCGCTTGGCGGCCTGCACGTTGCCATTGATGGCTTCGAGGACGGCGTTGGAAAGGCCGGTGGCGATCGATCTGAGAATGCCCTCGGCCTTGGCCATGATCGTCTTGGCCAATCGCTTCATCGGGCCGAGACCGCAGACCTGAACCCAGGCGTTCCAGCGATCGAGGAAGCGAGGAATGAGGTCAGTCGGCTGGATTGGCGACAGCGCTCCAGCAGCACCGCGAAAATGCGCGGGTCGGGTTTGATCAGGCGCTCCTGCCCGGAGACCACGATGCCGCGAAACCATTCGAGGAAGGGGAACCGAGCGCGCGAGCGCGCGAACGTCTCGGCCGACCAGTTGCTCAGCGCATAGAGCGGCACGCCGCCCGCAGGCGCCGCGACACGGCGTCGATGGCGGCGACAGTGACCAGCACCATCAGGATGAGGAAGGAGGTCTCCTACCACTCCAGCACGCGGATGGCTTCCGACAGCCACAGGCCGAGGCCGCCGGCGCCGACGACGCCGATGATGGTGGCGCCGCGCACGTTGATCTCCAGGCGCAGCAGCGCGTAGCTGGCGTAGTTGGACAGCACCTGGGGCAGCGCGCCGAAGCGCACCTGCGCGAACCAGGTCCCGCCGCTGGCGGCCACGCCCTCCACCGGCTTCATGTCGATGTTTTCCACTACCTCGGCGAACAGTTTTCCGAGCGCGCTAATGGTGTGAATGGCAATCGCGAGCACCCCGGGGATGGCGCCGAGGCCGAACGCGGCGACGAAGGTGCCGACCGTGCCGGTAAGCGTACCAACATAGGCGATCAACAGTGTCTTGCCGAGCAGTCGGCCCAGCGGTGAATGCCCCAGAACCAGGCGGCCGGGTCGGTCCACACCCGCGCGCCGGAATCGAGCAGCAGCAGGCGGTCGCAATAGCCGCGGGCGAGATCCAGCGAGTGCAGGTTGCACAGTACGGTCAGGCCGAAATGCCGGTTGATGCGGGCCAGCGCTTCTTGCCTGTTCATGGCTCGGGTTATCGCCGACCAACCGCGCCCTGGCGTGAAGCTTTGATGATTCCGGTACGGCGCCAGCCTATCCCACCACCACGTCGATGGCCGCGGCAGCATCGCGGATCAGTACCGGGGTGTGGCCGGCCGGGTCGCCATCGGTTTGCAGGGGGACACCGCCATCGGCGCGGATTTCGATCTCGCTGCCACGCAGTAGCGTCAGGCCGGGGCAGCGTGGCAGCCGGTTCAGCGGCAACGCGGCGCCATAGCGCAGCGTTGCCAGCGCCCCGCCGGCGCCGAACAGCGCCACGGAAAAGCCCGGCGCGCACGAGTCGGCATCCGGCGCCAGCATGTATGGGCCGCCATACAGCCGCCCCTTGCACACCACCACGCTGCTCGCCGCCAACTCCCGCCCGTCGATGCGCACACGCAGCGGCATGGTGCCGTACCCTACCGCCTCGCCGAGGGTCTGCAGCACGTAGGCACCGCGGCCCAGCAGGCGCTTGAGCCACAGCCGCAACCGCAGCGCATGCACCACCTGTGCATCCAGCCCGGCGCCCAGCATCTGCACGAACAGCCGGCTGCCATCCGCGCTGTCGGCCACCCCGGGCCAGAGCGGACGGGTGCGGCCGAAGGCCAGCGCGGCGGCAATGGCGCTGGGCTGCCTGGCCAGCCCCAGTTCGAGGGCCAGCACGTTGGCGGTGCCGAGCGGAATGATGCCGAGCCGCGCCGGGCTGCCGAGCAGGCCGGTGGCGACCTCGGCCACCGTGCCGTCGCCACCGGCGGCGACCACCAGCGAGGCTCCCGTGCGCGCCGCCTCGCGGGCCAGGTCGGTGGCGTGGCCGCGCCGGCGCGTGCGCGCCAGCTCCACGCGCACGCCGTTCTCCACCAGCACGTCAAGCACCCGCCACAACAGGTGGGCGCGCCGGCGTCCGGCCACCGGATTGAACACAATGATCATGGGCGAACCCACAGTATTGCCGATCCCCATTGCGATCGCGTGACGGTCCCGCGGCACTTCGATTAACTTCGCAACCTGGCGCGCGGGCTGGTCGAGTCATGGAAGCTTCACGTGCGCCGAGTGCTTCCTTGCCAACCTGGTCCCGCTGGCCACGACGAGTCCGCACGATCGGCCGTAACCGGCGATGCCTGACCCAAAAAACGGTTTCGGAAAACGATTGTTATGCTCCATCCCGATCGTAAGGACATTGGGAGAAGTCCGAAAGTCTCGTCTTCAGCCGGTTGACCGAGGTCGCCATCACCACCGTCCC
The DNA here is from genome assembly GCA_003164455.1 of Acetobacteraceae bacterium. Lineage (GTDB taxonomy): Bacteria > Pseudomonadota > Alphaproteobacteria > Acetobacterales > Acetobacteraceae > Rhodovastum. The sequence goes on along the minus strand of PLTJ01000185.1, from coordinate 13,720 downwards.
GGCAGGGACATCGGCCCACAGCGCGGCGACGCCCCCCTGAACTCGCGCCGGCTGCGGAGTGGCCGCGCTTTCGCTATAATCGTTGGACCATGCGGGGACAGCGATGACCGACAAGCCAAACTTCGTCCTGGTTCCGGACGATGAACCGCCGGTGCCGGTCCGCACCGGCGGCATGCTGGCGCGGCTGCGGACGATGGCAACCACGGCGATGGCGACCGTCGCGTCCGCCCCCGCGACGCTGCTTTCGGCGCTGGGTCACGCCGAGCCGCCGGCGGAGACCGGCACGCCGGGCCGGCCGCGCCTGGTGTTCGCGGTCGACGCCACCGCCTCACGCGAGCCCGCCTGGGCGGCCGCGCGGCAGGTGACGGACGCGCTGGTCAAGGCGCTGCCGGGTGCGTTGGACGTGGCGCTTGCCGTGCACGGCGGCTCACGCGTGCACACCTTCACCGCCTTCACCAACGACGCCAACACGCTGCGTGACCAGGCCGCCGGGGTGGCGTGCCAGGCCGGGATGACCCGGCTGCTGCCGATCCTCTCGGCCGGCCTGAAGCGGCCGGGCGTCCGGGTGGTCATCTATATCGGCGACGTGTTCGAGGAGAGCGTGGCCCAGGGCCGAAGGCTGGCGGACGCCATGGGCGCGCAGGGCACCAGGCTGATCGTGCTGCATGACACGGCCGACCCCGCGGCGCGCCGGGACGGCGAGGTGTTCTGGGATCTTGCCAAGCGCACCGGGGGCTGCGTGCTGCCGTTCGACGCCAGTGCCTCCGGCCGCTTGCGCGACCTTCTGTCGGCCGTGGCGGTCTACGCTGTCGGCGGCGAGAAGCTGCTGCGGGAGCGGCGGGGCGACCTGCCCGGCGCGATAGCGCTGCTCGACCATCTGGGGAAGCGGCGTTGAGCGTCGCGGACGTGACGCGCCGGTTCGTCCCCTATCCCCCACCGCGACTCCTGCTTATCATCCCCGTATCAATCGGACCGGGAGCCACTCCCCATGCGCCCCATCATTGCACCCGCTCTCGCAATCCTTCTCCTCGCCGCCCCTGCCGCGCACGCCGCCGGTGATCGCCTCACCATAGGCGTCGCGCAATTTCCCGACGGCATGAACCCCACCATCACCGGTCAGGACGTACTGACCTACGCCGCCGGCTTCGCGCTCCGCCCCGTCACCACCTTCGGCCACGACGGGCACGTGATCTGCCTGCTCTGCACGGACGTGCCGACGCTGGAGAACGGCCTGGCGAAGCGCGAGGGCGAGGGACTCGCCGTCACCATCAAGCTGAAGCCGGGCCTCGCCTGGGGCGACGGCACGCTCGTCACCTCCCGCGACATCGCCTTCACCTGGAAGCTGCAACACAACCCGGAAGGTGGCTTCGTCGCCGTTCACCAGTGGTCGCGCGCCACCTCCGTGGAGACGCCGGACGAGGAGACCATTGTTCTCCACCTTGACCGCACGTACACCGACTATCAGTTCTGGGGCACCGTGCTGTCCGAGCACGTGGAAGGCTCGGTCGTCCAAACGAGCACGACGCCCGCGGACTACATCAAACGCACGATCTATAACCGCGCGCCCACCACGCCTGGCCTTTGGGACGGCCCGTATATGCCGGCCGGCTATCAGATAAACCAGTACATCGACTACGTGCCGAACCCGCATTGGCCTGGACCCAAGCCGGGGTTCGCCCACATCCTGCTCAAGCTGGTCGAGAACACAGCGGCATTGCAGGCCAACCTGCTGTCGGGCGATGTCGACATGACACCGGACGGCATCGGACTGACCATCGACCAGGCAATCCCGCTTGAGAAGGACCATGCCGACCAGTTACGCTTCATCTACAAGCCGCAGCTGAATTACGAACATCTCGAAGTGAAGCTGGAGAACCCGGTCCTGCAGGATCGGAATGTACGTGAGGCGCTGCTGCGTGGCATCGATATGAAGGCGATCGTGGACAGGCTGTTCGGCGGCCACGCCGCGGTCGCGCTGTCGTTCCTGAACGAGATCGACCAGCACTATACGACCGATGTGCCCACCTATCCCTACGATCCCGTCCGCGCCCGTGCCCTCCTCGATGGCGCGGGCTGGGCGCCGGGCCCGGATGGCATCCGCCGCAACGCGAAGGGCGAACGGCTGAACCTCGAATTCGTCACCACGTCGGGCAATCGCGTGCGCGAACTGACCCAGGTGGTGATGCAGAGCCAGTGGCGGGCCATCGGCGTGGAGGCGACCATCCACAATGTCCCCGCGCGCACTTTCTTCGGCGAAACGATGAAGAAGCGCGAATACACGGGAGTGGCGGAATTTTCCTCCACCCTGGAGCCGACGCTGGTGCCCTGGTCACGGCTGTCCTCCACGTGGATTCCATCCGAGGCCAACAACTGGGCTGGCCAGAACTATTCGGGCGTCAGCGACAAGCGGCTGGATGCATTGATCGTCGCCGCCCAGTTCGAACTCGACCCGGTCAAACAGCAGACCATCTGGACGGAAATGCAGCGGATCTACGCCACGCAGCTTTACGGTCTGCCCCTCTATTTCCGGCAGGACCCGGATATCGTGCCGAAATGGCTGACGGGATATGGAGCGACCGGCAAGGAGACCTTCATGTCGTATTTCGCCGAGACATGGGGGCACGATTAGCGTTTGCCGATCACCATCTCGCGTTACGGCCGGGCCGAGGTTCCGGGACGGCATCGCAGTGTCGACCGGCCGGCCGGCACAGCGAATGGAGGCGAACGTCCCGATGCGCTAACAGAGGCGCGGCGCGGAGCCGGCTCACAGTCGGTTGTCAGAATTCGATTCTCTCGCCCGAATACATGCTCACCGCCATGCGCATGAACGCCAACGCGACGGGATGTTCGATGCCGGCACGATAGGCCAGGGCGATTTCAGATGGGCGCACGCCCTGGATGTCACGCACGACGACATCCGGCAGGCGGTAATTCACCAGCGAAGCCGGGGCGATCGCGACCCCCACCCCCGCCGACACAAGCGAGATAAGCGTATACATGTCGCTCGCCTCGTGGGTCTGGGATGGTTGAATTCCAGCGTCCTGCATGATCTTCGAGAGAACGGCCGCGAAACCCGGGGCGTTGCGCCCGGCGTAGGTGACGAACGCGACGCCGTCGAGGTGCTCGAGAGCCAGATTGCCGCGGCTCGCCAGCGGGTGCGCGGCCGGCAAGAACAGCTTGAAGGGCTCCTTATGCACCAAAATCGTTCGCAAGGGTCCGGGCGAGAGAATCGGGACACGCAGGAAACCAATGTCCAACATGTCGTTCGTCAGCAGAGTGACCTGCTCGGCCGTGAGGTGGTGGCTGAGCTCAAGTTCGACGCCCGGGCATTCCTTGCGAAACGCCGCAACGAGTTGCGGGATGACATACGCGGCGGCGGTCGAGATGAAGCCAACGCGCAGCCGTCCGATCTTGCCCTCGGCCGCCAGCCGGGCTTGCTCGACGGCGCGATTGGTCATCGCCAGGAGTTCCTGTGCTTCTTGCCGATAGATCGCTCCCGCGTAGGTCAGCGTCGTCTTGGGATGCGATCGCTCGAACAGCTTGACCCCGAGTCCGGCCTCCAGCTTCAGAACCTGCGTACTGAGAGCCGGTTGGCTCATATGGAGCGCCTCGGCGGCACGGCCGAAATTCAGATGTTCAGCGACCGCGAGAAAACAGCGAAGTTGGTGCAGTTCCATCGTGTCTTCCTGAGCTGTTGCGAACGCTACCGGGGGGACCGCTTCGCGGGCGGCAATATTTCACTGCTACCCATGTCGTGGACTCTGCGTGCCATGTCGATAAACAGCCGGCAGGCTGGGTCGACGTTGTTCTTGTGGAACCCGATGGCGATGTCGGCCGGAGGAAGCCAGGACGTCTGTCGCACCACGACACCGGGAAGATTATAGTTTTGCACCGATATCGGCGCGATCGCGGCACCGATGCCAGCCGAAACGAGGGCAACCAAGGTGTACATCTCGCCCACTTCTTGCGCAATAATTGGATTCAACCCATTGTCATTTAACGCGCGCATAATGTAATCATGGTATCCCGGAGCGTTATTTCGGGAGTACATCAAGAGAGGATGATATTGGAGATCCATTGGCCTGATCGTATTTTGGCGTGCGAGCGGATCGTCGCCAGAGAGCAGCAGCACGTGCGGTTCGCGGTGGACATGGATCACCTCGATCTCATGGTACGAGGCGATCGGCAACCGAACAAATCCGATATCCAACGTCGAATTCTCGATCTTCTCGATCTGATCGATGTTCTTCAGATTCTGAAGGGTCAGTTCAATATGGGGATAGGCGTCGCGGAACCGGGAAATCACGGCTGGAAGGAAGCGCGCCGTGGCGGCGGTCGAGATGAAGCCGATGCGCAGGTGGGCGGAGGACCCCACCACCGTCCGCCGTACCCGCTCTTTCGCCTGCTCGGCCCTTTCAAGCATGCCACTGATTTCACGGCGGAAGATTTCCCCGGCGTGGGTAAGGGTGGTCGCCTGACGATCGCGCTTTAGCAGCGGAACGCCAATCTCCTTCTCAAGGGACTGGATTTGCAAACTCAGAGCGGGCTGCGTGACACCCATTTCCGCCGCCGCCCTACGGAAGTGCAGATGTTCGGCCACGGCGAGAAAATAGCTGATCTGACGAACTTCCACGATGACGCTTCTCCTGTCGCTCCCAGTCCAGGATAGACCCAAAGACCGGCGGCAGATGCCTCGCATAGGCCACCTTGCCTAGCTTATCACGCACCCGCTTCTGATGCATGGGAAGTTTGGCTAGAATGGTCGAAAGCCGCTGAAATTGTCCCTGCTTCCGGGCAAAAAACTCTTTGCGCCATTCACCGCGCTTATCACCATGTCGAAAAAATGCAATTTTTCAACGCCTGAATTCGCGCGCATACCTCTCAATGCTATCAGCGGCGTGGCCAGGCTCGCACTGGCGGCCTGAATCAGGGTAATGGAGACAACCACATGGACATCGCAATCGGCGATGCGGCCCCTGCTCATTCATGGGCAACGCGGCGAGAAGGTAAACAGCGGCGAATGGCGATGGTCAGCCCGTGGATGAACGGGAAGATCCTTTCGCCAAAGAAGATCATCGACGCGCTGGAGACACTTTTGGTGCCCGGAGATCGGGTCGTCATCGAAAGCGTCCAGAAGCAGGCAGATTTTCTGTCGCGCTCCCTCGCCAAGGTGAACCCAAAGAAGGTCCACGACCTCAAGGCCGTTATCTGGGCGATCGCGCGTCCCGATCACATGGAAATCTTCGAACAGGGGATCGCCAGTCAGGTCGATTTCAGCTTTGCCGGCCCGCAAAGCCTGCGACTGGCCCAAATGCTCGAAGATGGCCAGATCCTGGTGAACTCGATCAACACCTACGTTGAACTCTCGGCTCGGATGTTTGTCGATCTGATTCCCAATGCCGTACTCGTTTGCGCCGACATGGCGGATCGCGAAGGCAATCTCTACACGGGCGCCAACACCGAAGACACCCCGTCGATGATCGAGGCGGCGGCGTTCAGCAACGGCATCGTCATTGTCCAGGTAAACGAAATCGTCGACAAACTGCCGCGCGTCGACGTTCCCGGTGGCTGGATCGACGTCATCGTCGAGTCCGATCGGCCCTATGCCAAGGAGCCGATCCAGACCCGCGACCCGAAGGACATCAAGGAACTGCAGATCCTGACCGCGATGATGGTCATTCGCGGCATCTATGAGCGGCACAACGTTCTCTCGCTCAACCACGGCGTCGGCTTCGACACCGCGGCCATCGAACTGCTGCTGCCCACCTACGGCGGCAAGCTCGGTCTGAAGGGCAAGATCTGCCGCAACTGGATCCTCAATCCGCAGCCAACGCTGATCCCGGCGATCGAGAGCGGCTGGATCGAGAGCGTGTATAGCTTTGGCAACGAAGATGGCATGGAGAAATACGTCGCGGCCCGGCCGGACATCTATTTCACCGGTCCCGACGGCAGCCTGCGCTCCAACCGCGTGTTCGCCCAGTTGGCCGGCCACTACGCCGTGGACCTGTTCGCCGGCTCGACGCTGCAGATCGATACCGACGGCAATTCGTCGACCGTGACCAAAGGGCGTATCTCCGGCTTCGGTGGCGCCCCGAACCTGGGTAGCGATGCCCGCGGCCGCCGTCATCCGTCTCCCGCGTGGCTCTCGCTCATCACGTCCGACAATGCCATCGTGCGCGGACAAAAACTGTGCGTGCAGGTGGTTGAAACCTTCAAGGCCGGCGGCGTGCCACTGTTCGTCGAGACCCTGGACGCCGTTCGCGTCGGCCGGGACGCAAAGATGCCGATTGCGCCTGTGATGATCTATGGCGACGACGTCACGCACATCGCCACCGAGGAGGGCATCGCCTACCTCTACAAGGCCGACGGAATCGAGGAGCGCCGTGCCGCGGTCGCCGCCGTCGCCGGTGTGACCAAGGTGGGACTGAAGTCCACCGCCAAACAGGTGGCGGCCCTGCGGGCGAAAGGCGTGGTGGCCTATCCCGAGGATCTCGGCGTTCGGCGGTCCGACGCCAACCGCTCGCTTCTCGCGGCCCGCAGCATGAAGGACCTGGTGACGTGGTCCGGCGGTCTCTATGAGCCCCCGGCCCGGTTCAGGAGCTGGTAATGTGGTCGCCCCGCGCCTTCGACACCGACGTATGGACAACGCCGCCTGAAGCAGGGTTCATGAGTTGGACGGATGCTTTCGCGACGAGGGTTGCCGCGCTTGCGGTCGACTCCCTCATCCAGGAAGCAAGCCTGACGCCCAAACCTGGTCTGGTCGATGGTCGTGGCTCCGGCGCTCATGCCGATCTCGATCTCGATCTGATGCATCGCTCGGCCCGTTCGTTATTTCCCGCCTTCAAGGAAATGGCGAGATCGGTTGCGGGAGAGGCTCCGAGCCAGTCGGTGCGAGAGCGGCTGGCCATGATCGGCCGCGACGGCGAACGTGCGATGTTCGAGGCAACTTGTGGCGTCAACACCCACAAGGGGGCGATCTGGGCTTTGGGCCTGCTGGTGGCGGGGGCCGTGATGTGCCCCTTCGCCAGTGACCTCAGGGCGATTGCCGGCCATGCCGGTCGCATTGCACGCCATCCGGATCGGCCGATGCCGACTGCCGCAACAAACGGTAGCCGTGCCGGCCAACGATATGGCGTGTCGGGCGCACGAGGCGAGGCTCAGAATGGTTTTCCTCATGTCGTTGAAATCGGGCTCCCCGCTTTGCGTGAAGCACGATCCCGCGGCGTGGCGGAGACATTCGCCAGGCTCGATGCCTTGTTGGCCATCATGGCGGAGCTGGACGATACCTGCCTGCTTCACCGTGGCGGCGACTTGGCCCTTGATACGGCCAAGCAAGGCGCGGCGGCGGTTCTGCGGCTTGGTGGCACGACGACCGCCCTGGGTATGGCCGCCCTGCATCGGCTCGACGGCGAACTTCTGAGCCTCAACGCCTCTCCAGGCGGCGCCGGCGATCTTCTCGCGGCGACCTTGTTCCTGGATTCCCTCATCAACCCATCGACGGAAACATCCGTCGAGTTCGCTCAACATGGAGAGTTTCAGCCATGGAAATACTAGCATTCGAATTTCCCGCAGCGGCGGAAAAAGCGCGACGCGCGCATATCGGTGTCGTCGGATCAGGTGATCTGGAGATTCTGATGGATCCGTCCACTGACGCGAAGACCCATGCCAAGATCCAGACCAGCGTGGCAGGGTTCGCCACCACCTGGAAGGCGGTCCTGGAGCGCTTCCTCGCGCAGCATCCCGAGGCGGCAAACATCGAGATCAACGATTTCGGCGCCACCCCGGGCACCGTGGCGTTGCGTCTTCAGCAGATGGTCGAGGTGAGCAGGTCATGACCTTTACGCCAACTCTTTCCAAGGACGTCCTCGAACTCAGTTCGCGCCGCAGCTACATCGAACTCAATGCGCGTGACCGGGCGCGGCAGCTCCTCGATGACGGAACCTTCCACGAACTGCTGGGCCCGTTCGATCGGGTCGAATCTCCCTGGCTGCCGATCCAGGGGATCGTCCCGCAGGCCGATGATGGCTGCGTTGTCGCCAAGGGCAAGATCGACGGTCAGCCGGCCGTGGTGATCGCCATGGAAGGCAAGTTCCAGGGCGGCAGCATTGGTGAGGTCTGCGGCATGAAGATGGCCGAAGCTTTCCGGCTGGCCCGCCAGGACAACGAAAAAGGAATCCCGACGCGCGCTGTTCTGTCGCTCGAGAGCGGCGGCGTGCGCTTGCAGGAAGCCAACATGGGCGAGCTGGTGATCGCCGAAATCTACGCCGAGATGGTCGCGCTGCGGAAGTATACGCCGCTCATCGTGGTCATCACGGGTCCGACCGGCTGCTTCGGCGGCATGTCGCTTGCGGCCGGCCTGGCGACCTACGTCGTCATGACGCGGCAGGCCCGGCTTAGCATGAACGGCCCGGAAGTTATCGAGCAGGAAGCCGGAAAGGCGGAGTTCGAAGCGAGCAACAAGCCATTCGTGTGGAGTGTCAACGGCGGCGCTCAGCGCTATGCGACCGGCTTTGCCGATGTCCTGGTCGAGGACGACGCGGTGGCAATCACCGCGGCGGTGCGGGATCTCTTCCGCAAGGGACAGCCGGCACAGCTGCGCACGGACCAGTACGAACTCTTTATCAAGCGTCTGTCGTCCTTGGACACTTCCAAGCAGTGGACTGGCGAAGACATCCGCAATGCCTGGAAGGAAAACGCGCAATGAGCGATCTCGTAACGAGCCGTGGGCGCAAGTGGTTCGAAGCCCTCTCCGGCAAGGATGGGCGAGTGGCGGGTAATCCCGCGTCTCTGATGGTTTCGCCGGGCACGCTCGGCGGTGAGAACGTCGTCTATGTCGGTATCGCGCCCGATCCGAAATCGCGCTTCCCACGCGCCGGGCATACCGAGGTGGGCGTCGAGGAAGGCTGGTATGGCACCAGGAATCTGCGTGCCGTGATCGAGGCGGACAAGAACGGTCCCAAGCGGCCGATCATCACCATCATTGACTCCAAGAGCCAGGCCTATGGCCGGCGCGAGGAACTCGTCGGCATTCATCTCGCCGCGGCGGCCATCATTGCCGCCTACGCCGATGCGCGCGCCGCCGGCCATCCGGTGATCGCCCTCATCGTCGGCCGTTGCGTGTCGGGTTCCTTCCTCGCGCTCGCCGGTCAGGCGAACCGCATGATCGCCTTCGACGATCCGGAAGTGTTGGTGCACGCGATGTACAAGGACGCCGCTGCGCGGATCACGCGTCGCAGCGTCGCCGAACTCGACAAGCTCGGCGAAGAGATCATCCCGATGGCCTATGACATCGGGTCGTTCGCCAAGCTCGGCGGCCTTTACGCACTGCTTAAGGTGGCAACTCCAGACCTGCCGAACGACGTAACGACCGCGCAGGTGAAGAAGGTGCTGGTCGAAGCCATCAACGACGCGCGCCGTTCGCCCCGCACGCTTGATGTGCGTCTCGAGTCGGACGCCGCGAAGGTTTTGCGCAAGGCGTCCCTCAAGGTCCGCCGGATGATGGCGGAGCAGTGGGCAGCAGCGTAAGGCGAAGGGGCGCCCCGGCTCCAACCTTCCTGGCTGGAGCCAAGGTGCCCCGTCCACTTCCGCCGGTGAACCATCGACTGAATACGGCGACGGTACCGCGTCCGCACGATCTGCTCTGGATCGAGGGGCCGGGAAGCCTGGTCGCCGACGAGCCTCTGCCGTTCTGGGTGCGGGCCGTTCTTGGCGACTTGCCGGTCGTCGTCGTTCGTCGTAGTCGCCAGCTCGATGGGCTGGTCCCGGTTGGCATACGTGGGCGCTCGCGGGAGGAAAGATTCGCCGCGGCCATCCCTGTTGCGCGGGTTGTCAGGCGTGTCGCACCGGAAGACCTGCTGACGACGCGCCACGAACCGACACGCGAGCGCGCGGATGCAATCGCGGCTTTGCGTGCTTTCCTGCAGGTCGAGAAGGTTTGGGCAGAGCTCGGATTGCCCTGGGGTCCCACGGGAAGCGTGGGATTCGAGATGGCAACCGGTGCGCCGGCCACGACGCAAGCAAGCGATCTTGACATCGTCATGCGCGCCGTGTCGCCACTCACCGTCCGCGAGGGTCGCGACATTCTGGCGGCCGTAGAGCAGATCGCCGCCGTTGCCGACATCCAGGTGGAGACACCCGCGGGGAGTTTCGCGTTGCGCGAGTACTGCAATGGAAAGTCGCTCCGGTACCTGCTGAAGACCCTCGACGGACCGCGACTGGTCACCGATCCCTGGGAGAGCGAACAAGGAGACTTCGAATGACCGTCAGCTTCCTGTTTCCCGGTCAGGGCTCGCAACGTCCGGGAATGCTGCACGACCTGGCGGATCATCCGATGGTTCGCGCGACGATCGAAGACGCAAGCGCCACTCTGGGGCGTGACGTCCTCGAACTCGACGAGGAAAAGACACTTGAGTCGACGGTGTCGACCCAACTGGCAATTTATATCGCAGGCGTCGCCATTGCGCGCAGTCTCGCTGCCGAAGGTGCCGAGGCAGATGCGGTCGCTGGGCTCTCGGTGGGCGCCTATGCGGCCGCGACCACCTGCGGCGCCCTTGATTTTCACGACGGCCTTCGCCTCGTGCGCCTGCGTTCCTCACTGATGGAGCGCAGTTTTACGGCCGGGTACGGTCTGGCCGCTATCGTCGGTCTCGACGAGGAACAGGTCAGCGACCTGGTGGCGCGGAGCACGACCGCAGAGTTTCCTGTCTATGTCGCCAACCTCAACGCACCACGGCAGATTGTCGTCGCCGGAGCGATTCCAGGGATCGACCGGGTGGTACAACTCGCGCACGCCGTTGGTTGCCAGAAGGCCGAACGCCTCGCCGTGCGTGTTCCGTCGCACTGCCCGCTGTTGCAGGGCGTTGCGGATACCTTGGTCAGCGAGATGAAGGATCTCGTTCCCCACGACGTGTCCATTCGTTACATGACAAATCGCCGAGCGCGACCGACGCGCGTGTTCGATCAGATCCGTTTAGACGTGGCGACCAACATCGCGCATCCGGTGCGCTGGCACGACTCGACGGAGGTCCTCGTCGAGATGGGAACGACATTATTCGTGGAAATGGACCCCGGCCGCGTGCTTTCCAATCTCGCGACGGCCGCGTTCTCCGATGTGACGTCGATCGCTACGGCCGCAACGCCCTTCGAGACAGTTGTACAGCGGATCCGTAGTGCCCACGCGGAGGCGCCCTGAGAGTACACCCGCCAGCGAGCACGAACCCGGTCGGACCACTGAAGGTGTCGAACGGTATCCCCGAGAGTAAATGAATAAATGTAGTTTAAACGGAGATAATCATGGAGATTCTGGAATCCCTAAGTGGCGTCTTCAGCTGTATGCTGATGATCGGGCTTGGATACTTCCTGACGATGCGCGGCTGGTTTAACAAGGAAACTGGCCTGCTGTTTTCAAAGCTGGCGATGACGATAACCATCCCGCTTTACATGATCGTTAGCATGATGAAGTCCTACACCAGGGCGGACCTCATGCAGTTGGGTATAGCCGTCGTCATGCCCTGTTTCACGATGCTGGTGACCTACCTGATCGGTGTCGTGGCTTCAAAGATCGTCCGCGTTCCAGAGTATCGGCTAGGCACTTTCCGGGCGATGTTCTTCGTTGCCAACACGGCCTTCATCGGCTTTCCGGTGAACCTGGCCCTGTTCGGCGACAGGGCGTTGCCGATTGCTGTGATGGTGTACCTGGTTCAGTCATTGCTGTTCTGGACCATTGGCGCCTACGGCCTCAGCCTGGATGGGCCGAGGTTCTCCCGCATCGAAGGCAACACCGGCGGCGACGTGGCGGTACCTTCGGTGTTCAGCATGAAGACGCTGAAGAACATCATGTCTCCGCCGCTGATCGGCGCCGTGGTGGCGATTGTGTTCATCCTCGGCGGGGTGAAGCTACCGACCTTCCTTAACAGCACTTTCAACTATCTCGGCAGCATGACGACGCCGCTGGCGATGCTGTTCATCGGCATTGCGATCTATATCGCCAATCTGAGGAACGTTCGCATCACGCTGGACATGGCTACCCTGGTCGCGGCGCGCTTTATCATCGCTCCGGCGGTCGTGATCGTCGCGTGCCACTTTTTCGCGGTGCCGGACCTGATGCGAAAGGTGTTCGTCATCGAAGCGGCGATGCCTGTCATGACCCAGGTCTCGATCGCAGCCCGCGCCTTTAAAGCCGACGCAAACTACGTAGCCGTGATGACCGCACTCACGACGGTACTGTCCATGATCACCATCCCGGTCTACTTCCTTCTTTTGACCTTTGGCGTGCTCTGATCTGAAACCTGCAGCTCCGCGGCGTGAGCCGCGGAGCGAGCAACGCAAGACGAGACCGGACGGGTTCCCCGGCCGCGCGAGGCTGGTCCATGGCACGGCGGCCAGCTTGCGCCGAGCCTCTCGATAGGCCATACAGGATTGGTTCAATCGGGTCCCAAATGGAGCCAGAAAACGCAGGATTATCGCCCGGGGTATCGGTTCCCGCTGTTTTTCTGACGGGGTAGCGAAACTGCCGTTTCCTGGATCCCTCTGGGGTGTCCGCCGAGGACGCCGGTTTTTCGATATCTTGACTGGCATCGCGGGTAGTCCGGAACAACAAGAAGGAACGGTGGCATGAAGCCGCATCTCGCCATCACCATGGGCGACCCGGCCGGGGTCGGCCCGGAGATCATCGTCAAGGCCTGCGAGCGGCTGTTGCCCCGGCTGCAAAGCGGCGATCTGCGCCTGTTGGTGATCGGCAGCAACGTGGCGCTGCACGCAGCCCAGAGGCTGCTCGGCGCCAGCATCGCCATCCCGGAGGTCGCGGAAGACGACGACTGGCCGGCCTTGGCCTGCCTGCAGGCCGGGCTGGAGGGCGCCCCGATAACGCCGGGCGTGCTGAGCGAGGACGGTGGCCGGTTTGCCTACCTCGCCATCGAGCGTGCGGTTCGGCTGGCCAGGGCCGGGCGGGTCGGCGGCCTGGTCACCGCGCCGCTGAACAAGGAGGCGCTGAACAAGGCGGGCTACCACTACGCCGGGCATACCGACATGCTGGCCACGCTGACCGGGGCGTCCGGCTCGGTGATGATGCTGGCGCACGGCAACATGCGGGTCAGCCACCTCACCACGCATATCGCCTTGCAGGACGTGCCGAGCCGGCTGACGCCGGAGCGCCTGCGCTATGTCATCGACCTCACCCACCAGGCGCTGAAGGACCTTGGCGTGGCGCGCGCGCGCATCGCGGTGGCGGCGCTGAACCCGCACGCCGGCGAGGGCGGGCTGTTCGGCCGTCAGGACATCGATGTCAGCGCCCCCACCATCGCCCGCTGCGTGGCTGACGGGCTGGACGTGGTCGGGCCGGTGCCCGGCGACACCGTGTTCGTCAAGCTGCGGGCCGGCCAGTACGACGCCGTGGTGGCGATGTACCACGACCAGGGACATATCCCGGTGAAGCTGCTGGGCTTCAACGTCGATCCGGCGACCGGAACCTGGGAGGCGCTGAGCGGGGTGAACATCACGCTCGGCCTGCCGATCGTGCGCACCTCGGTGGACCACGGCACCGCCTTCGACATCGCCGGCCGCGGCATCGCCAACGAACTCAGCCTGGTCGAGGCGGTCGAGTACGCCGAGCGCCTGGCCGCCGCTCGGATCGCCGCCTGAACCAGGATCTTCTGAGCTGGATTCGCTTGATCGTGACACAAGAACGAGGGCTCAGCCGCATAGGCGCGAAGATAAGACCAGG